>JAXDLD010000035.1:0-9553 GCA_034666805.1 Acidobacteriota bacterium | reverse complement strand
GAACTCGCCGAGGAAGGCGCCGAGGACCGCCCCCAGGGTGTTGACGAAGAAGGCTCGCCCGGCCCCAAGGCCCCGGCGCTCGCCGTCGCCTTCCCGCTTGCCTTCCCGCTTGCCTTCCGGCGTCGCGATCTTCGCCACCAGGGGGAAGTTCGCCCCCATCGCCAGAGCCGCGGCGAGGACGAGGGCGAAGACGGCGAGATAGACCTGGATTTCGAAGCCGTAGTAGCTGTCCGAGGTCGTGAAGCTCCCCAGGTAGATGCGCTCGAAGAGGCCGGCCGAGCGGAAGACGAGCACGCCGCCCAAGGCGATGGCGGCGTAGAGCCAGGCCACGGTCGCTACGGGGTCTCGGATGCGGTCGATCCGCCGCCTGACGAGCAGGCTGCCCAGGCCGATCCCGGAGAGGAAACCGGCGAGGACCACCGAGAGCGAGTAGACGTTGGTCCCCGAGAGGACATAGAAGAAGCGGTTCCAGCCGGTCTCCAGGAGGAGGGCCGAGAGGCCGGTCAGGAAGAAGACGGCGAGGACCAGGGGGACCCGGCGCGGGTCGACCTGCCAGGGAGCCGCCACTGGAGCCGGCACAGGAACCTTGTTCTTCCCCTTCCCCTGCCTGGGAGCCGCCGGGGTCACCGGGGGCGCCGGGGTCGCCGGGAGCGCCAGTGCCTCGCCGCCGCGCAGGAGGAAGAGGCCGACCGCCACCGCGGCGGCGCCGAGGAGGAGGGTCGAGAGCCGCAGGCCGAGCCCGGGGACGAAGACGAAGCCGGCGAGGAGGGCCCCGGCCGCCGCTCCGAGGGTGTCCAGGGCGTAGACCAGCGAGAGATCGCCGCCGAGGCCCGCCACGCTGCCGCGATAGAGCCGCACGGCGACGGGGAAGACGGCGCCGATCGCCATCGTCGGCAGGAGGAGGGCGACGAGGACGACCGCGAGCTTCTCCGAGGCGGCGGCTGCCGGCGTCAGGCTCTGGGGGAAGAGGGCGAGGTAGACCCGGCGGGCGAGGTCGAAGACCGGCAGGCTCGCCGCGCAGTAGACCCCGAGAGCGATCAAGAGCCCGGCCAGGAGACGCCAGGGCCGGAGGGCGCGATCGACGATCCGGCCCGCGAGGAGGGCGCCCAGCGCGAGCCCCAGGAGGAAGCTCGCGAGGACGGTCGCGAACACCCCGGCCGTCGAGCCGAAGAGGAAGGTCAGCTTGCGCACCCAGAGAACCTGGCAGGCGAGCGACAGCAGGTTGGTGAAGAAGACGGCGAAGAGCACCGTCCGGCGTTGGGAACCGGCCGAAGAGATCAAGACGAGGGGATCAAAGTGGTGGAGCCGAACGGGATCGAACCGTCGACCTCTTGAATGCCATTCAAGCGCTCTCCCAACTGAGCTACGGCCCCACTTTGAGCCGGCAGAGTGTAGGACGCGGGGAGGGAGACTGTCAAACGAGGCCGCGCCCTACTCGAACCCGCCCAACTGCCCGAGGGTGGTGGCGACCGCCTCCTGGAGCTTGACGAGAGCGGGCTCGATGTCGTCGGCGAGGATGCATTCGAGAGTGCCGAGGAGGTCCGCGCCGACCTCGGAGATCTCCGGGGTCCCCGGAGTCGGCTCCGCCGTGCCGGCTGCCCTGGGCTCGGGCAGCAGCCCGGCCACCCGCCGCAGCCGGCCGCGGATCTCCTCCAGGTCGCGGGCGATCGCGCCGAGGTCGGAGCGCACCTCCCGGGCGTCCCAGAAGGTGCTCAAGAGGAGCCTCCCCGGGGTCGCCTCCACCACCACCCGCGTCCCCGGGGCGATACCCATCTCCGCCAGACACTCCGGAGGGACCCGTACCTCGTCCCGTCGCTCCCCTTCCGTGGGGAAGATCTCCATCGATCTGCGCATCATCATCATCTCCTCCGAAGATTTCAGAGTTGCCGTTTCAAGCATTATGAGCCGTCTTCAGTCATTGAAACACGGTTCGCTGTTCCCTAAACCGGCTCCGTCTACTGTTTCTACACCACCGCTACCGATCCGTCAACCATTGGCGGGATCGAGCGGCCCGCGATCGTCCCGGCCCCGGAAACCGCTCTGGTAAACTGCCGCCCCAAGATGAGCCCAGAGACCCAGCACGTCATCCGAGTGCTGAAGAGTGCGATCCGCGCCGCGAATCTCCGCAACCGGGACGTCGAGCGGACCCTGGGCTTGAGCGCGAGCTACCTCTCCCGGCTCTTCGCCGGCACGATCGAGCTGCGCTTCGAGCACATCCTGAAGATCGCGGAGGCCGTGGGGTTACAGCCCTTCGAGATCATCCACGCCATCTACCCCGCCCCCAAGGACCCGCCCTCCGAGGCCATGGTGCATCTGCAGGAGATCCTGCGTCACCTCAAGCCGCCTCCGCCCTCCCCGCCCGAGTGGACGCCGGAGTTCCGGGCGGCCTTCGAGAAGCGCCTGGAGACGGCCCTCTGGCAGGCGCTCCGGCGTATCCGTCTCTCTCTGGAGCCCGCGGACGAACCGGACGACGCGGAGGGAGCGGAGGAAGTTCCCTGATAGAATCCGTCCAACTCTTGCCGCATAGACGGAAAACGGTGCATCTTCGCGGAGGTTCCGAGCCATGCGGAGCCGGACGGTCCATCTCTCACCGGGCCCCTGCCCCGTGGAGAGGTTGCGTGCCGCCTCCGCGCCGCGCGACCCCGACCTCGTCCTCGGCTTCCTGCCGCCCGACGAACACCTCCAGGGCTCGCTGCGCGCCCTCGCCGCCGCCTGGCCGGAGAGCCAGCGCTTCGGCTGCGAGGCGGTGACCCAGTTCGCCGACTCAGTGGTCACCCAGGCCGGCAGCCTGCAGCTCTTCTGGTTCGAGCATCCCGGCCACGGGGCCGCGATCGAGGTCCTGTCGGGGAGCCATGAGGCGCCCCCCGGAGAGCCGGAGGTCGCCGGGCTCGCCCGCCGGCTCGAACGGGCGGGCGGCGGCCTCCTCCTCGCGGATGGCGTCCGCTTCCCCGCCGAGGACCTCCTCGGCCGCCTCGCCGCGCGCCTCCCCCGCCCGCTCCCCCTGCTCGCCGGCGGCCTCGCCTCACGGCGCGAGCCGGCGCGGCTCGACGCGGCCGGAGCCCGGGTCTTCTACGGCGAAGAGGTCCTCCCCTCGGCCTGCCTGGCGCTCACCTGGAGCGGCGTCTCGCTGCGCGCCCTGGTGGTGCGCGGCTGGAACCCGGCGAGCCCGGTCTACACGGTCACCCGCGCCGCGGGCAACGTCCTTCACGAGATCGACGGCGAGCCGGCGACCGCCTGGTACGCCCGCTTCTTCACCGTCGCCGGGGTGCTCGCGCCGCTCCCCGAGACCGCCTTCCGCTTCCCCCTGATCCTCGAGGGCCCCGCCCCCGAGCGCCAGGGGGTCTACCGCACCATGCGCGCTTTCGACGACCCGCCGGGTACAGTGACCTTCTGGGGGAGCCTCCGGAATGGCGACCGGGTGCGGCTGGGGATGGGCAACGATGTCTCCTTGGTTCGCACCGCGGCGGGCCTGCCGGCGGGGGCGGCGCCGGAGGCGGCCATCCTCTACTCCTGCATCGGCCGCGAGGCGGTCCTGGGCGGCATGGCGGTCGACGAGCTGGCCGCCATCCACGGCGCCCTGGGCGGCGCCGCGCTCTCCGGCTTTTTCACCTACGGCGAGATCGGCCCCAGCGCCTCAGGCGGCCTCGCCTTCTACAACCAGACCGCCGTCCTCGTCCTGCTCCAGGAGATGCCGGCGTGAACCCGGTCGAGCTCGACAACGCGGTCCTCAGAAACCTCCTCGCGTACACGACGCGGGCCTACGAGGAGCAGATGCGCGCCCTGGCCGCCGAGAAGGAGGCCGCCCAGGTCACCCTCGCCTCGATCGGCGACGGGGTCCTGGCGAGCGACCGGGAGGGCCGGGTCAAGTACTTGAACCCCGTCGCCGAGAGGCTCACCGGCTGGAGCGGCGCCGAGGCCGCCGGCCGCCTTGTTGCCGAGGTCTTCCGGCTCACGGACGAGACCGGGGGGAGCGCCGGCGACATGGCCGCCCTCCTCGGCCGCTCTATCGCGGACGGCAGCGGCCTCCGGCTCGCCGAGCGCATCAGCCTGGAGAGCCGGGACGGCCGCCGCTACGCCGTCGAGAGCACCTGCACCCCCATGCGCGACGCCGCCGGGGAGACGGTCGGCACCGTCATCGTCTTCCAGGACGTCTCGAACCAGCGCCTGCTGGCCCTCCAGCTCGCCCACCAGGCGACCCACGACGAGCTCACCGGGCTCTTGAACCGCCAGGCCTTCTGCGCCCACCTGGAGCGGGCCATCGACGAGAGCCGGCGGGAGGGCACGACCCATGCCCTCTGCTACATGGACTTAGACCAGTTCAAGCTCGTCAACGAGACCTGCGGGCACCCTGCCGGCGACGAGCTCCTGCGCCGGGTGACCGTCCTCCTCCAGGCCGGCCTCCGCGCGGAGGACCTGGCGGCGCGGCTGGGCGGGGACGAGTTCGGGATCCTCCTCCCGCGCTGCCCGTTCCCGGAGGCCGAGCGGCGGATCGCGGCTCTCCACCGCGCACTCCAGGTCTCTCCCTACGTCTGGCAGGAGAAGAGCTTCGCCGTCGAGGCCTCGATCGGCCTGGTGCCGATCGCCCGCCCGGGCAAGAGCGCCGCCCATCTCTTGGCCGCCGCCGATCACGCCTGCTACCTGGCCAAGGAGAAAGGGAGGAACCGCATCCAGGTCTACCAGGAGGACGACGCCGAGTTCGTCCGCCGCCACGACGAGATGAACTGGGTGGTGCGCATCCACCAGACCCTCCAGGAGAACCGTTTCCGCCTCTTCTCGCAGGAGATCCGGCCGCTCTCGGAGCGCGCCGGCCAGGGTCTCTACTTCGAGGTCCTCCTGCGGATGATCGAGGACGACGGCACGCTCCACCTCCCCTCGGACTTCATCCGCGCCGCCGAGCGCTACGGCCTGATGCGGGCGATCGACCGCTGGGTGGTGCGCCAGTGCGCCGAGACTCTCTCCGCGCAGCCCGAGCCGTTCCTCTCGTCTCTCGGCACCTGCGCCATCAACCTCTCCGCCGTCTCCCTGGGGGACGACGCCTTTCTCGACTATGTCCTGGAGCAGTTCCAGCGCTACCCCGTGCCGGCCGAGAAGATCTGCTTCGAGATCACCGAGACCGCCGCGATCGAGAACCTCCCCCAGGCCACGCGGCTCCTCACCACTCTCTCCGGTCACGGCTTCCGCTTCGCGCTCGACGATTTCGGGACCGGGATGTCGTCCTACAGCTATTTGAAGGAGATCCCGGTCTCGATCCTCAAAATCGACGGCAAGTTCATCAACGACATGGTGACCGATTCCCTCGATCGGGCGATGGTCGAATCGATCAACCAGGTGGGGCACGTGATGGGGTTGCAGACGGTGGCGGAAGGGGTGGGGAGCGGCGCGGTGGTCGAGCGGTTGCGGTCGCTGGGGGTGGACTACGCGCAAGGGTACTGGGTGAGCCCGCCGGGGCCGATCGAAGGGGTTTGGGCGGCGCGGGTGGAGGCGGGGGGCGGGAAGTTATTCTAGGAGCTCCAGGGGGCAGCCGCTGCCCCTCCGGCGGCGATGACAGATGGCAAGGTGGCAGTCGCTGCCCCTATGACGGCGATAATAGATGGCGCAGGGGCAGCCGCTGCCCCTCGGACGGCGATGATAGATGGCGCAGGGGCAGTCGCTGCCCCTCGGATGGCGGCGACAGCCGGCATAGGGGCAGTCGCTGCCCCTCGGACGGCGGCGACAGACGGCACAGGGGCAGTCGCTGCCCCTTGGACGGCAGCGACAGACGGCGCAGGGGCAGTCACTGCCCCTCGGACGGCGGCGACAGACGGCACAGGGGCAGTCGCTGCCCCTCGGACGGCGATGACAGGCGGCCGGCCTGGGGCTATCATCGCCCTACCCATCATCCAGAAAGGAAACTCCTTGAAGACTCGACGGACGATCCTCCGGACCGAGATGGCGAAGCCGGGCGCCCCGGCGGACCTGACGGAGGTCATCGGAAGACCTTCCGGCCTGCCAGCAAGTAGCCGCGGGCGCCTACGCGAATCGTGTACCGAGTGGGCGGGGACGGTCGATTCTGACCCGTCTGACCAGGTGCTATACTGGCAGCATGTCCACCTACTCCACCTACGAGGCGAAAGCGAAGTTCAGCGAGATCCTGCGCAAGGTTCGGGCTGGGCAGAGGGTGGTGATCGCCTACCATGGGGAGGAGGTGGCCGAGATCCGGCCCATAGAGAAGAAGAAGACTCTTGCCGCCAGCCTGCGTCAACTGGAGGAGCAAGGGATCCTGGGTCCCCTGGTCGAGCCCAATCGGAATCTTGCTCCGGTGGTCCGCAAAGAGGGAGCGTTGGCGCGCTTCCTGGATTCTCGCGATTGAAACTTGCCTACGTCGATAGCTCCTGCCTGGTGGCGATCGCCTTCAGCGAACCTGGCTACGAGGAGGTTGTGGACCGGCTCAACCGCTGCGAGCGCCTTTTCTCCTCGAATCTTCTTGAGGCGGAGCTCCGAGCCGCGCTGGCGCGGGAGGGAGCGACAGACAAGGAGGGCGATCTCCTCTCCGGGTTCATCTGGATCTATCCGAACCGCCAACTGACCGCCGAGTACCGTCGTATCCTCGCAGCCGGAACGCTCAAGGGGGCCGACCTCTGGCATGTGGCCTGTGCCCTGTTCCTATCGCCTGATCCTAAAGAGCTCGCCTTCCTGACTCTCGATCGACCACAAAAGGCCGTGGCCCGCGCTCTGGGCTTCCCGAGCCTGGAATAAGGGCGCCGAGGGGAGGGCTTGCCCGGGGCAGGTACTTCTGCGCGGGTGCCGGTTCAGGGTTTTGCCGGCGGGAGAGGCGGCAGCCCGGCCTCGGCCAGCAGTCGCGTGACCATGGGATCGGTGGCGCGGCTGTAACCGTGCCCGCCCGGCATGGGGACGAGCGTGACCTGCCCGGGCGGCAGCTTCCGGCAGAGGCTGTCGGTCTCCTGTTCGGCGTAGATGCAGAGCATCTTCAGTCCCTTGACCTTGGCGATCTGTGGACCGACCGGCAGCTCGGGCGCCTTCGGCTTCCCGGCCATGAAGTTGCCGAACTGGAAGTCGAAGAGGGCGCCGCTGTCCGGGCCGATGAGCGCCACCGCGCTCACCTTCGAACGCAGGCGCGCCGGCAGGCGCTCGACGACGAACGGGAGCGCGTCGGCCCCCTGCGAGTAGCCGACGAGGAGCGCCTTCTCCGCCTTCCAGGCGGCGAGGTAGTGGTCGAGGATGCGCACCAGGTCGGCGGCCGTGCTCTCCGGCGTGCGCGGCGTCCAGAAGTAGTTGAGGGAATCGAGGGCGACGACCGGCACCCCGGCGCCGGAGAGGCGGTTGCCCAGCCGGTTGTCGAGGCCGACAAAGCCGCCGTCCCCCGTGATCAGGACGGCGATCCGGCCGCGGGTCGGCCCCTTGCTGGGGACCTCGACGAGTGGCAGGTCGGAGAGCGGGCTCTTCTTGGCCTTCTCCAAGCGCTCCTTCTCCCGCTCCTGGTGGAGGGCGATCAACTTCGCGAAAGCCTCGCGGAGCTGCGCGTCCTCCGATCCCGCCGCCGCGGGCGCCCCCGGAGAGCGCACGAGGACGGCCCGGTGGATCGGGGCGGCGAACTCCTGAAGCGAGCCCGCCTCGCAGGCCGGCCCCGGGACCTCGAGCGCCACCCAGGGGTCGTCGAGGTCGGCCTCGGGCCGCAGGTGGATGCCGCTCTTCTTCCAGTCGAAGTCGGTGCGCAGGCTGTTGCCGCCGCAGAGCGGCCGGGGGAAGAAATAGAGCGGGCAGAAGCCGGGAGTCAGGAGCCCGGAGAAGGTCCCGGGCGGCGACTGCGCCAGGGCCGCGTAGGCGAGGCCCCCACCTGTGGCGTCGCCGGCCAGCACGGGCGGCGGGAGGTCCGGCAGGGCGAGCTTCTTGGCGATGGAGCGGCCCAGCTCCTCCAAGTCCGCCGAGGGGTAGGCGCAGTAGACCTGGTTGTGCCCGGCAGCCGCCAGGTAGCGCGGCACGTCGACCACCGCGACCACGGCCCCCGAGGCGGTGAAGGAAGCCGTCATCTTCGTCACCGCCTCTGCGCTCGGAGCACCGGCGAGCAGGAGCACGAGCTGCGACGGCGCTCCGGCGGGGCGATGGAGCGGGATCTCGCCGAAGTGCCCGAACGGGAGGGACTCGGCGTTAAGGGGAGCGGCGAGGAGGAGAGCGAGGGTGAGGAACCGAGGGAGTAAAGCCATGCGAGGAGCTTATCGCCAGGGGGGGCGCGGGAGGAGCCCCCGGTTGTACGAAGCGGTTTACATCTCCGGTGCGTGTTCCAACTCGTATCTCCAGCGGCCCATTTGCCCCCGGGAGCGCCGCAGCCGGAAGCGGTAGCCGAGGACCGGCGAGGAAATCCACCCCTCGCCGTCCGCGGGCAGAACCTGGTAGCCGTCGGGACCGAGACCCCGGATCTCGAAGAGGAGGGACTCGCGCCGGGCGTCAACCATCCAGAGCTCGGGGATGCCGGCCCGCTCGTAGAAGGCGGGGAGAAACTTGAAGTCTCTACAGGCCGAGGAGTCGCTTACGACTTCGACGACGAGGTCGGGCGCGCCTTCGAGACCGATGTAGTGCCCGTTCTCCCTGCCAGGCGCCGGTACCTCGCCGACCCAGCCGCTCTCCAGCGACACCCACAGGACCACCGTGATGTCGGGCTCAACGGAGAACCGAGCGAAAGAACACCCAATCCGAGTATCGACAAAGACGTTGCCCCAGCTCGTCTTCTCGACGAGAGGATAAAGCTGCCCGAAGATCTCGGTTTTGACCACCCCATGCGTGTAGAGGTCCCGCGGAGCGAGATCGACTTCCACCGTGCCGTCCAGATAGCAGATGTGGCCGCGGAGGGGGAACACCTCGCTTTGAGCCCAGCGCTGGAATCCTTCGAAGGTGTTGGCCTCGGCTGGGATGACCAGGTCTCCCTCGCCATCCTCGATTCTCGAGCCTGCAAACATCCCGTCCAACTCTTTGTCCCGGATATCCATGCAAAGCAGCTCTATATAGGTAAGAATAGGGCACGTCAAGTCTAGGCGCGGGTACCGGAGGTACAATGTTCGAGATCGAGTTCACGGAGGGGGCGATCGGCGACCTCCGGTTCCTAGAGAAGGCTGAGCAGAGATACCTGCTGGAGGCGATCGAGCGACAGCTCCCCTCTCAACCTCTGACTCCGACACGGAACAGGAAGCTGCTGCGCGCCAATGAGTTGTCAGAGTGGGAGTTGAGGGTTGGCGACCTTCGGGTGTTCTACGACGTCGACGAAGAGTACGCTGTTGTGAGGATCAAGGCGGTAGGTCGGAAGGACCGGAACCGGCTGTTCATCCGAGGCAAGGAGTTCCTGTTATGAAGACCGTGGACCTCACCCAAAAAACGTCGAGCCTCGCGGAGGTCCTGGAGCTGGCGGGAGACGATGCCGTCCTGCTCAGGACACCCGAGGGACGGGAATTCATCCTGGCCGAGGTCGAAGACTTCGAGGCCGAGGTACAACAGGTGCGCCAGCAACCCGAGCTGCTGCAGTTCCTCGACGAACGATCCCGAGAGAAGAAAACCTTCTCTATCG
>JAXDLD010000034.1:0-7719 GCA_034666805.1 Acidobacteriota bacterium | reverse complement strand
CTCGACCCCTCCTATCCGGCCGAGCGGCTCGCCTTCATGCTCGCGGACTCCCGGGCGCGGCTGCTCCTCACCCAGGAGCGGCTGCGGCCGGCCTTCCCGCGGGCGGGCGAGGTCCTCTGCCTCGATCGGATGGCGGCCGGGGCCATGGACGCCGCACCCCTCCCGCGAGTTGGCCCGGAAGGTCTGGCCTACGTGATCTACACCTCGGGCTCGACCGGCCGTCCCAAGGGGGTGATGATGTCGCACGGCGCCATCGCCAACCGCCTGCTCTGGATGGCGGGGACCTTCCCCCTGGCTGCCGCGGACGGAGTGTTGCAGAAGACCCCTTACAGCTTCGACGCCTCGATCTGGGAGATCTTCCTCCCCCTGATGACGGGGGCGCGCTCGATCGTCGCCGAGCCGGGCAGCCATCAGGACGTGGGCTCTCTTCTCCAGGCGGTGGCCGAGCGGGAGGTCACCGTCCTCCAACTCGTCCCCTCGCTCCTCGCGGCCTTCCTGGAGCAGGAGGGGGTCCGGCCCGGCTGCGGCAGCCTGCGCCTCCTCTTCTGCGGTGGCGAGGCCTTCCCTGGCGAGCTTGCCAGCCGGGCCGCGGGGCGGTTCGACGCCGGCCTGTGCAACCTCTACGGACCCACGGAGGCGGCGATCGACGCCACCTTCCACTTCTGTACGCCGCTCGAGGAGCGGGGCACGGTGCCGATCGGCCGGCCGCTCGCGAACGTCCAGGTCCACCTCCTGGACGCCTGGGGTGAACCGGTACCGCCGGGCCTCGCGGGCGAGCTGTACATCGGCGGCGCCGGCCTGGCGCGGGGCTACGCCGGCCGCCCCGAGCTCACCGCCGAACGCTTCGTGCCGGACCCGCTCGGCCCCGCGCCGGGAGGCCGCCTGTACCGGACCGGCGACCTGGCCCGGCTGTCGCCGGGCGGCGAGGTCGAGTTCCTCGGCCGCGTCGACCGGCAGGTCAAGGTGCGCGGCTTCCGCATCGAGCTCGGGGAGATCGAGACGGTGCTGGCCCAGCACCCGGGCGTGCGAGAGGCGCTGGTGGCGTCCCGGCCCGAGCCGTCCGGGGGAGGCACCCGCCTGGTGGCCTACGTGGTGCCGGCGACGGGAGAAACCCCGGAATCCGAGGCTCTGGCCGGCTTCCTGGCCACCGAGCTCCCCGCGCACATGGTGCCGCAGGCTTTCGTGCTGCTCCCGGCGCTCCCTCGGCTGCCCAACGGCAAGCTCGATCGCCAGGATCTCCCCGAGCCCGCCGCCCGCCCCCGCGAGAAGTCCCGGATCGCCCCGCGGACTCCGGTCGAGGAGATCCTCGCCGGCCTGTGGGCCGAGCTGCTCGACCGCAACGAAGTCTCGGTCGACGACGACTTCTTCGCCGCCGGGGGGCACTCGCTCCTCGCCACCCGGCTGGTGGCGCGGGTCCGCGACGTCTTCCGTGTCGAGCTCAAGGTACGCGACCTCTTCGAGGCTCCCACCCCCGCCGGATTCGCCGAACGGATCGCCGGGGCGAAGCGCGAGGGGGGCGAGCCGCCGCCTCTCCAGCCCGCCCGTCGGGTCGGCCCTCTGCCGCTCTCCTTCGCCCAGCAGCGGCTCTGGTTTCTGGACCGCCTGGAACCGGGGAGCGCGGCCTACAACATCGCCGCGGCGCTCGCCCTCTCCGGCCGGCTGGCGCCGGGCCGCCTCGCCGCGGCCCTCTCCGGGGTCGTCCGCCGGCACGAGTCGTTGCGGACGGTCTTCGGCGAGGAGGACGGCGAGCCGCTCCAAAGGATCCTCGATCCGGCGCCGGTCGCCCTGCCGCTCGTCGACCTCGGGGCCCTGCCGGAAGCGGTGGGGCGGGCCGAGTCCCGGCGCCTGGGGGGCGCGATGGCCCGGGCTCCCTTCGACCTGGCGGCGGCCCCTCCCCTCCGCGTCACGCTCCTGCGCCTCGCGAGCGAAGAGCACGTGGCGCTCTTCGCCCTCCATCACATCGTCTCCGACGGCTGGTCGACGGGGATCCTCGTGCGCGAGCTCTCGGCGCTCTACCGCGAAGCGGCCGGCGGGCAGCCAGCGGCCCTGCCGGAGCTGCCGATCCAGTACGCCGACTACGCCCGTTGGCAGCGCGAATGGCTGCGCGGCGAGGTGCTCGCGGCCGAGCTCGCCTACTGGCGCCGGCGGCTCGCCGGCACCCCCCCCCTGGAGCTGCCCGCCGACCGGCCGCGGTCGTCCGTGCCGAGCCGGCGCGGCGGCGCGCTCCCGCTCGCCTTCCCCGCTGATGTCCGGGCTGCCCTCTCCGAGCTCGAGCGTCGTCACGGCGTCACCTCCTTCATGGCCCTCGCCGCCGCCTTGAAGGTGCTCCTCTCCCGCTACACCGGAGCTTTCGACCTGAGCCTCGGCACGCCGGTCGCCGGCCGCACCCGCCGCGAGGTCTTTGGGCTGATCGGCTTCTTCGTCAACACCCTCGTGCTCCGCACCGATCTCACGGGCGACCCGGCCTTCGCCGAGATCCTGGGGCGGGTGCGCGAGACGACCCTGGACGCCTACGCCCATCAGGAGGTGCCGTTCGAGCGTCTGGTCGAGGACCTGGTGCCCGTCCGCAGCCTGGCCCGGCCGCCGCTCTTCCAGGTGATGCTGGCATTCCAGAACGTGCCCGCGGGAACCTTCGAATTGCCGGGGCTCTCGGTCTCGCTGCTCGCCGCCGAGGAGAGCGCGCCCAAGTTCGATCTCGGCCTGGCCCTGGGCGAGACCGGTTCCGGGCTCGCGGGTGCTCTCGGGTACGATGCCGAGCGGTTCGACCTCACGACCGTCGAGCGCCTCCGGGAGCACTTCCTGACCCTGGTCCAAGGGATCGTGGCCGACCCCGGGCGACGCCTGTCGGAGCTGCCGCTCCTTTCCGGTGGCGAGCGGGAGCAGATCCTCCGCGAGTGGAACCGATCCCAGGTCGGCTATCCCACCGCGGAAGGTCTCCTGCACGCCCTGGTCCTGGAACAGGTCGGGCGGATCCCCGATGCCGCGGCCCTGACCTCGGATGGGTCGTGGCTCACCTACGGCGAGCTCGCTCTTCGCGCCGAGGTCCTGGCCCGGCGCCTGCGGTGGCTGGGAGTGGGGCCCGAGGCTATCGTCGGGATCTATGCCGAGCGCTCCTTCTCCATGGTCGTGGGGGTGCTCGGCGTCCTCCTGGCAGGTGGCGCCTACCTGCCGCTCGATCCCGCCCTGCCGGCCGAGAGGCTGGCCTGGATGCTCGCCGACAGCGGCGCGGCGGCGCTCCTCGCTCCTGGCAGGGAAGAGCTCCCGGCGCCCCTGGCCAAGTCCGGCCCGCCGGTGCTCTCCATGAGCGGTGCGCTGGAGCGGCTCGCCGGACCGCGCGACCCGGCTGCCGAAGCCCTGCCGGACAGCCCCGCCTATCTCCTCTACACCTCGGGGTCGACCGGACTGCCCAAAGGGGTGGTGGTCTCCCACCGCGCGGTGGTCAACCGGTTGTGCTTCGCCGTCGCCCAGGATCTCGTCCCCGGCGACCGGATGCTCCTCAAGGCGACCTTCGCTTTCGATGTCTCCCTCTATGAGATCTTCGGGCCGCTCCTGGTCGGCGGCCTGGGGGTGCTGGTGCTCCCGGGAGGGCAGCAGGACCCCGAGCATCTCCTGGACCTCCTGCTCGAACAGGGCATCACCCAGCTCAGCCTGCCCGTGACCCTCCTGTCCCTCCTGGTCGAGAACGAGCGCTTCGCCCGCTGCTCCAGCCTGCGTTTCGTGATGACGGGTGCGGAGACCGTGCCGGAAGACCTCCCCGAGCGGTTCTTCGCCCGCCTGCCGACCCGCCTCATGAACCGCTATGGCCCCACCGAGACGACGCTCTCCGTGACCTCCTGGACCTGCCGGCCCGGGGCGCCGGAGCGGCCGCTGCCCATCGGCCGACCCATCGCGCGGGCGGAGGTCTATGTCCTCGACGCCGCCGTGGGCCCGGTGCCGGTGGGGGTGACGGGGGAGATCCATATCGGTGGTCCCGGGCTCGCCCGGGGGTACCGGCACCGCCCCGATCTCACCGCCGAGCGGTTCGTCCCCGACCCTTTCGGCTCCTCTGGACGCCGGCTCTATCGCACCGGTGACCTCGGGCGCTTCCGTCCGGACGGCGCGGTCGAGTTCCTCGGCCGGATCGACCAGCAGATCAAGATCCGCGGCTTTCGGGTGGAGCTGGAGGAGATCGAGGCGATCCTCGGCTCCCACCCGGGGGTGAAGCGGGCGGTTGTCGCCGTCCAGGGCGAAAACCCGGCCGACCCGCGGCTGGCGGCCTACTTCGTACCCCAGGGGACGATGCGCCCGGAGGCCTCCGAGTTGCGCGCCTTCCTGCGCGCCAAGCTTCCCAGCTACATGGTGCCCGCGGCGTTCCTGCCGGTCGCCGCGTTCCCCCTGCTGCCCAGCGGCAAGATCGACCGGCGTTCTCTTGTCGCCCTGGTGGCTGCCCTTCCGGCGGCCGCCGCGGAGCACGTCCCACCGCGCACCGCCACGGAGGGGGCGCTCGCCGGGATCTGGGCGGAGGTCCTGGGGGTCGAGCGGATCGGGGTGCACGACGACTTCTTCGGCCTGGGCGGGCACTCCCTCCTCGCGACCAAGGTGGTGGCCCGGATCTGGACCGCCCTGGGCGTCCAGCTGCCGGTGCGGGAGCTCTTCGCCTTCACCACGATCACGGAGCTGGCGGCGCAGGTCGAGGAGGAGATCCTGGCGCGTTCGAGCGGCGAACAGCTCGACGAGTTGCTCGATCTCCTGGAGGGTATGGACGTCGGGGACGTCGGGGACGTCGGAGATTTCGGGAACGCCGGGAACATCGAAGACGTTGGCCAGGTAGCGCCGGGGCCGGGAGTTCGGGCTTAAATGAGCACGGAGGAGCGCGCCCAGCGGCTCAAGAACCTGCCGCCGGCCAAGCGTCGACTGCTGCTCGAGCTGTTGCAGAAGGAGGCGGACCGCGCCCGTAACGTCCGGAGCATCCCGCGGCGCGCCCCGAGCGTGAGCGCCGGCAGCTCCGCCAGCGCGGAGAGCGTCGAGCTGTCGTTCGCCCAGCAGCGGCTCTGGTTCCTGGAGCGCCTGCTGCCCGGCACCCCGGCCTACAACCTGCCGTTCGCGGTACGCCTGGAGGGTCCGCTCGACCGCGGTGCTCTCAGGCGGAGCCTGTGCGAGGTCGTCCGCCGCCACGAGGTGCTCCGTGCCCGTTTCGTCGCCTCAGGAGAGCGCCTACGCCAGGTGATCGCCCCGGTCCACGACTTCCCCCTTCCCGTCCTCGACCTCGCGGGCCTCCCGCGTGCTGCCGGCGAGGCCGAGACCCACCGCCGGGTGCGGGAGGAGTCGCGGCGGCCGTTCGACCTCGAGCGCGATCTGGCGCTCAGGGCCGCGCTGGTGCGCCGCGGGCCGGAGGAGCACTTCCTGCTCTTCACCATGCACCATATCGCTTCCGACGGATGGTCGATCGGCAACCTCATCCGCGAAATGGCGGCCCTCTACGGGGCCTTTCAGGCCGGGCTCCCCCCGCCCCTGCCGGAGCTGCCCATCCAGTACGCGGACTATGCCGCCTGGCAACGCGGGTGGCTGGTGGGGGAGGTCCTCGAAAGGCAGCTCGCCTACTGGCGGCGGCAGCTCGCCGGTGCCCCGGAGCTCCTCGAGCTGCCCACCGATCGCCCGCGCCCCTCGGTGCAGAGCTTCCGCGGCGCCGTGCGCCGGACCGCTCTTACGGCTGATCTCTCCCTCGCCCTTGCCCACCTGGGACGCGAGGCGGGTGCCACCCCCTTCATGATCCTCCTGGCCGGATTCCAGGCCCTGCTCTGCCGGCAGAGCGGCCAGACCGACATCGTCGTGGGGTCGCCGATCGCCAACCGCACGCGTCCGGAGGTCGAGCCGCTGATCGGCTTCTTCATCAACACCCTGGCCCTCCGGGCCGAGATGGCGGATGCCCCCTCTTTCCGCTGCCTGCTCGGCCGGGTGAGCGAGGTCACCCTCGCCGCCTACGATCACCAGGATCTCCCCTTTGAAAGGCTGGTGGACGAGCTGGGGTTGGCGCGGAGCCTGAGCTATCCGCCGCTCTATCAGGTCGTTTTCACGCTGCAGAACACGGGCTCCGGCGCGCCGTTGCGGCTGGGCGAGGATCTGCGCCTCACCCTCCTCGATGACGACAACGGTACGGCGAAGTTCGACCTCGCCTTGACCCTTGCGGCGTCAGACGAGGGCTTCCGAGGGACCTTCGACTACCGCACCGATCTCTTCGACGGGACGACGATCGAACGTCTCTCTCATCATCTGCGAGAGCTCCTCGCCGGAGCTGTCGCCGATCCCGAGAGGAGGGTGTCGAGCCTCGCCCTTCTCGGTACGGCGGAGCGTCAACAACTGCTCCGCGAGTGGCGCGGTCCGGGCGACACCTTCGCGGAGAGCTGCTTGAACGACCTGTTCGCCGGTTGGGCGGCGCGAACTCCGGATGCCGTGGCGGTGGTCTCACCCGGCGAGGCACTGACTTACGATGGGCTCGCTCGCCGGGCCTCAGCCCTCGCTTTCCGGCTTTTCGAATCCGGTATCCAGCCCGGGGAGAGGGTCGCCCTCTGCGCCGAGCGGAGCCTCGGGATGGTGGTGGGAATCCTGGGCATCCTGGAGGCGGGCTGCGCCTACGTCCCCTTAGACCCCTCCCAGCCGCGGGAACGGCTGGGACTCCTCCTGGAAGACACAGGAGCCCGGATGGCCGTCGCGACCGGGCGAGAAGCTCTGGCCGACTTCCCCGGCTGGCGCGAGCGGACCCTCCTGGTGGTGGAGGGAGAGGAGCCTGGGGGCACCCTCCGTCCGCGTCCGACTCTCGGCCCGGGGGCGCCGGCCTACGTGATCTACACCTCGGGCTCGACCGGTAAGCCCAAGGGGGTGATGGTCACACACGGCAACGTGGCACGGCTCTTCGCTGCCACCGCCCACTGGTTCGGCTTCGGCCCCACCGACGTCTGGACCCTCTTCCACTCCTACACCTTCGATTTCTCGGTCTGGGAGCTGTGGGGTCCCCTCGCCCATGGCGGCCGGCTGGTCGTGGTGCCCCACTGGGTGAGCCGCTCGCCGGAGGCGTTCTACGACCTCCTGGCGCGGGAGCGGGTGACCTTCTTGAACCAGACCCCCTCGGCCTTTCGCCAGCTGATCCCCGTGGCCCTGGCGGCTGGGGAGGCCGGGACGCCGGCCCTGCGCTGGGTCGTCTTCGGCGGCGAGGCCCTGGACCCGCGGAGCCTCGCTCCCTGGGTCGAGAGGTACGGCGAGACCGGGCCGGGCCTCGTCAACATGTATGGGATCACCGAAACGACCGTCCACGTGACCTATCGCCGTCTGGGCCGCCGGGAGATCGAGTCGGGATGGGGGAGCGTCATCGGGGTACCCATCCCGGACCTCGCGGTTTCCCTCCTGGACCCTGCCGGCCAGCCGGTCCCGGCCGGCGTGGCGGGGGAGATGTACGTCGGCGGAGCCGGGGTCGCGGTGGGCTATCTCGACCGCCCCGAGCTGACGGCCGAGCGCTTCGTGCCCGACCCACTGGGAGCCGGGGACCGCCTCTACCGGACCGGCGACCTGGGCCGCTTCCGGGCCGACGGCCAGCTCGAGTACCTGGGCCGGATCGATCATCAGGTCAAGATCCGCGGCTTCCGCATCGAGCTGGGGGAGATCGAGGCGACCCTCGGCCAGCACCCGGCCGTCGCCGCCTGCGTGGTGATGGTGGACGAGGCGGGCGGGGACAAGCGCCTGGCCGCC
>JAXDLD010000033.1:0-12227 GCA_034666805.1 Acidobacteriota bacterium | reverse complement strand
GGCCCCCTCTCCGCCTCCACCTTGCGGGCGCCGCCCCCCAGCCCCAGCTCGGCCAGGGCGTCCCGCGCCACCACGACCTCGCTCTCGTGCTTCTCCTGGAGCCGGAGGTTGAGCGCCCGCATGCGATCTTCGTCGAGGGCGCCGCCCAGGAGCGCGAGGGCCTGGGCGATCTCGGGGTGCCGGCGGAGGGTGGCGCCGCGCGCCAGCGGCACCGCCTGGTAGGGGGGGAAGAAGCCCTTGTCGTCCTTGAGGACCGTCAGGTTGTAGAGGACGAGCCGGCCGTCGGTCGTATAGACGTCCAGGGCGTCGATCCGCCGCGCCCCGGCCGCCTGGTACTGGATGGCCTGCTGCATGGGCTGGACCTGCTTGAACTTGAGGCCATAGACCGTCTGGAGCCCGAGGAGGCCATCCTGCCGGCCCACGAACTCGTAGCCGAAGCCGGCGGTCAGGCGCGGGGCGACCCGGGCGAGGTCGGAGAGGGTCACCAGGTGCTCGCGCTCCGCGAGCTCCCGCGGCACCGCCACCTCGAAGGAGTTTTCGAACCCCAGGGGGCTGAGCCACCAGAGGTCCCAGCGGGAGAGGAAGGCGCCCCGCACCCGGTTGAGGATGGCGCTCGGGCTCCCCTTGGGCGGCTCGCCGAGGAGGGTGACGAGGCCGGTGCCGGTGTACTCGGGGTAGAGGTCGATCGCCCCGCTCTTCAGAGCCTCGAAGCAGACCTGGGTGCCGGCGAGGCCGAGCCGCCGCTCGACGGTCAATCCGGTCCGGCGCTCCAGGAGCTGGGCGAACATCTCGGCCAGGAGCCGGCTCTCCTCGAAGTTCTTCGAGCCGACGACGATCCGGTCCCGGGTGGCCGCATGGCCGGGAGCGGCGCATAGTCCCAGCGTCAAAAAGAAAGCGAGCAGGGCCCGGTGTCTCCTCCTCATCCGATCCCTTCCCGTAGCTCGAGCAGCTCGCGTACGTAGCCTTCCTCAGGATGGGCGGCGAGCTCCGCCGGGGTGGCGAGCTGGAGGATCTGCCCGGCCCGCATGACGGCGATGCGATCGGCGAGCCGGAAGGCTTCGCCCAAGTCGTGGGTGACGAGGACGAGAGTCTTCCCGAGCTTGCTCTTGAGCTCCAGGAACTGGCGCTGGAGCTCCAGCCGGGTGAGGGCGTCGAGGGCCCCGAAGGGCTCGTCCAGGAGGACCACTTCGGGGTCGGCGGCGAGCGCCCGGGCGAAGGCCACCCGCTGGCGCTGGCCGCCCGAGAGCTCGCCGGGGTAGCGTCCGGCGTAGCGTTCGGGGTCGAGCCCCACGAGAGCGAGCATCTCGGTCGCCCGCGCCAGCCGCCGCGCCGGCTCCCAGCCGAGGAGCTTCGGCACCAGCTCGACGTTCGCCCGCGCCGTCCAGTGGGGGAGGAGGCCGCCGTCCTGCTGCACGTAGCCGATCCGGCGCCGCAGGGCGATCGGGTCGGCCGCCGCCGCCCTCTCTCCCGCCACCCGCACCTCGCCCGCCGAGGGCTCGACCATCCGGTTCCAGAGCTTGAGAAGAGTGGACTTGCCGCACCCGCTCTCGCCGACGAGGGCGAGGGTCTCCCCGGGGGCCACCGCGAGGTCCACTCCGGCCAGGGCGACCGTGCCGTCGCCGTAGGTCTTCCGGACGCCGACGGCTTCGAGGGCGGGAGGGGGCACGGGGGTAGTCTATCGGAGCCGGATGTCCTTGGGGGCGGCCTTCGAGGAGCTGCGAGCCCCCTCTGAGACCTCGCCGGTCGCCGCATGGTTGTCGGCGCCGCGCCGCCAACGGTCGAGATCCCAATGGCAGTGACCGCCGCCCGGCCGGCGACGACGGAATGCAAAGGGGCAGTGGCTGCCCCTCGGGCGGCGACGACCGACGGCAAAGGGGCAGTGACTGCCCTTCGGCCGGCGACGACAGAATGCAAAGGGGCAGCGGCTGCCCTTCGGACGGCGACGACCGACGGCAAAGGGGCAGTGACCGCCCCTCGGACGGCGACGACCGACGGCATAGGGGCAGCGGCTGCCCCTTGGTCGGCGACAGCCGACAGCCCGCGTGGCGACGACAACCGCCGTCCCTCCGACATGAGCTACGACGAGTTGACCGGCTCGCAGAGAAGGCTGTGCAAAGGGCTCGGCTGCCAGGAGGATTTCTTGGTAGCATGACCTTGATGCTGGACTGGTCTCAATGCCCCGCTGTCGAGCGCCAACCCGATCGGGTGAGCGGAGCCTGGGTATTCCGCGGCACGCGCGTGCCAGTCAAGGCGCTGTTCGAAAACCTCGAGTCGGGCGCAAGGCTGGAAGAGTTCCTAGATTGGTTCCCCGGCGTCGCCCGAGAGCAGGCGGAGGCGGTGCTCGAACACGCAGCCCGTAGCCTGCTCGTCGCGTGAGGGTTCTCTTCGACCAGGGTACGCCGGTACCCCTGCGCCGTCATCTCCGCTTGCATACAGTGACGACCGTCTACGAGTTGGCCTGGAGCACTCTCCAGAACGGTGCCCTCATCTCCCAGGCTGAAACCGCTGGGTTCAATGTCCTGGTGACCACCGACCAGAGCTTGAAGTACCAGCAGAACCTCAGCGGGCGGAGATTGGCGGTCGTGGTGCTCCTCTCCACAAGCTGGCCCAAGATCGAGGCGAAAGTTTCTACGATAGCGAAAGCAGTCGATGAAGCAACCGTCGGCAGCTATGCGGAAATAACGATCTAGCGAAGTCTTCGACTCAAACCGACCAGGAGGTCCGCCACCCTCACCTATCGTCATCCTGCGGGGAGCCCTAGCGACCCAAAGGATCTGGGCGGGGGCGCGTCTCTCCCCCGCCCAGATCCTTCCGGCTCGCTTAAGCTCGCCCTCAGGATGACGTTTTATTGAAGGCAAAACTTAGCTCGTTTATCTAGATGTGCCCCAGGTCAGACCACGAGAGCCGTCACACCCTCCGAGAAGCGGCGTAGGATCTCCCTGCTAGGATCATCTCTATGCGATCCGAGCCCTCGCCGTTCCCGAACACCAGCGGCGAGCGTCCGGCGACTCTCGACCACCCCCTGGGGACGCCCGCGGCCTACGCCCTCGTCGCCCATGCCGGCACTGCCAGCGCGGCAGCCGAAGCCCTCTCTCGCGCCCTCGTCAGCAGGGGAATAGCGGTGCTGCGCGTTCCGGTAGGGGAGATCGGCGAGGGGGAGGCCGCCCTCCCGGCAGCAGTGGTCGACGTGCTCGCGGCGGTCGCCTTCCTGCGCCGGACCCGGGCGGCGCCGCTCCTCCTTGCCGGACACGGCCTCGGAGCGGCGGCGGTGCTGGCGGCCGCCGTGGGGACGGATGAGGCGCGGGCGGTGGCGGTCCTCGCCTGCCCCACCGGGGAGATCCCGGAGGCCGCCCTGGCCGCCCTGCGCCGGCCGCTTCTCTTCCTCCACTCGCCGGTCGACGAGGTCGTCGCGATCGACCCGGCGCGCCGGCTCTATGAGGCGGCGGGGCAGCCCAAGAGCTTCCTCTCCCTGGGGACGGCCGACCCTCTCCTCAGAGACCCCCGCGACGCCCGCTTCGCCGGGGAGATGCTCGCGGCCTGGGCGGCGCGCTACGTCGAGGCGGCGCCGGAGGCCGGGGTGGTGCCGGGGACGGTCGAGGTCCGCGGCGCCGCTCGCGGGTTCGAGCAGGAGGTCGTCGCCGGCCACCACTGGCTGGCGGTCGACGAGCCGGTTTCGTTCGGCGGCGGCGACGCCGGACCCAATCCCTACGAGCTCCTCCTGGCCGCCCTCGGCGCTTGTACCTCGATGACCCTCCGCATCTACGCCGAGCGCGAGAAGCTGCCGCTCGAAGGGGTGCGGGTGAAGCTGCGGCACTCGCGCATCCACGCCGTCGACTGCGCGTCCTGCCAGACCCGGGAGGGCAGGATCACCCGGATCGAGCGCGAGATCGAGCTCGACGGGCCGCTCGATCCGGCCCAGCGGCAACTCCTCTTGGCGGTCGCCGACCGCTGCCCGGTACACCGCACCCTGGCCTCCGAGATCGACATCCAGACGCGCCTCGCGTGAGCCCGCGAAAGCGTGCCGCCACCCGGACGTCCCCGTCCACGGCAGGGGACGCGAGCAGGGGCCGTCCACCCTGCATCGCCTTGGATAGTTCCTCCTAACCTATTGAGGAAGAAGTAGTTATCTCATACTCAGAGGCCTGGCACGGTCCTTGGTATAGAGGTAAGTCGAACAAGGAGGTTGCCCGATGCGCAAAACACTTTTGGTCCTAGCTCTCGCAGGCACGGCGATGTTCGCCCCTGGAATGACCTCGGCGGCTCACGCGAGCCATGGCTACGGTTGGTACTCGAGCGGTCCCGGCTTCAATGTCGGCGGTCTCACCCTGTCCTTCGTCTACGGCCAGCCGTTCCGCGGCTACGGACCGGACTCCTACTACCGCTTCAACCGTCCGATCCACTATCGCGGCGCCCATTGCACCTCGCGCTGCTACGTCGACCATGGGACCTACTACCACGCTCGCGGCTGCCCGGTCGTCCGCGGCTACTTCCGGTCTTACAACGTGGATCCCTACCGCGCCTACGTGCACTACGCCCCGCGGTACGCCCGCTATTCCGACTCTGGCTACGGCTATCACCGGCGTTACCGGCACTACTACCGTGAGGGCTACCGCCGCCCCGGGTACTACGGTTCCTACTACCGCGGCGATTCCTGCGCTCGCCCCTGGTAGATCCCAGGCTCTCTCCACTCCTCTCTCGGCCGGAGCGGGTTCTCCCCCCGCCCCGGCCGCCTTTTTTTTCCGCCCTCTTTCCCACCCCGAAACCCTGTGCCGCCGCTCGGACGCCGCCGTCCACGGCAGGGGACGAGAACGGAGCCCGGCTGTCCGTCCATTCTGGGCCGCTTCCTCATAACTCTTTGATTCTCCGTGACTTGGGCGAGGAGATCGGACCTGGCACAGTCTTTGGATAATAGGATGGCATCAAGGAGGCTGACACCATGCGAAAACTACTCTTAGTCCTCACTCTCGCCGGCGCCACGATGATCGCGCCGGGCCTGACCCCCGCCGCCCATGCCTACGGCTGGTTCTCCGTCGGTACCGGTTTCCGGGTCGGCCCGCTCAGCTTGTCGTTCGTGCTCGGCCAGCCGTTCCGCAGCTACGCCCCTGCCTACTACTACCGGGCCTACCAGCCGATCGCCTACTCCGGCTACCACTGCACCGATCGCTGCTTCGTCGACCACGGCGTCTACTACCACGACCGCGCCTGCCCGGTCGTCCGTCACTACCTCGCGGAGTATCGGGTCGATCCTTACGACAGCTACGTGCGGTACGCCCCGCGCTATGACGGCTACTACGACAACGGCTACTACGAGCGCCACGGCGCCTACTACGACGGCGGCTACGGCTACGACGGCGGCTATGGCTACGACGGCTACTACGGCGGCGGCTACGGCGGCGGGCTCTACGTCGACGGCAGCGTCTACCTTGGTGGCTCCTACGGCCGGGGATATCGCGGCTACTACGACCGCGGGTACTCCGGGCATCGGGACTATGACCGGCGAGACTACGGCCGCCGCGACAACGATCGCCGCGAGGACCGTCGGGACTTCCGCAACGACGACCGCCGGCACGATGATCGCCGGGACCACGACCGTGGCGACCACCGGGACCACGACCGCGGCGACCGCGGAGACCACGGCGACCGCCGGCACGACGATCACCGCCACCACTAGGTGACAGCTCTCTCCTCTCCCTCCTCGGCCGGGGTGGGTTTTCCGCCATCCACCCGCCCCGGCCGCCCTTTTTTGTCAGGGCGCATATAATCCACCGCGTGAGCGATGCCCAAGAGGTGGAACCGCGGATCTTGCCGCGCTCGGACCACCCCGTATCCCGTAAGCACATCTCCCGGAACGCCACCAAGGTCCTCTACCGGCTGCACAACGCCGGCTACCGGGCCTACCTGGTGGGGGGGAGCGTCCGCGACCTCATGCTGGGGCGCGAGCCGAAGGACTTCGACATCGGCACCGACGCCCGCCCGAACGAGATCCGGCGCCTGTTCTCCAACTCGCGGATCATCGGCCGGCGTTTCCGGCTCGTCCACGTCTACTTCCACGAGGGGGACACGGTCGAGGTCTCTACCTTCCGCCGCAACCCGGAGCCCGACGAGCAGGCGGCGCCCCCGGGGGAGCTGCTGATCACGAGCGACAACACCTACGGCACGCCCCTCCAGGACGCCTTCCGCCGCGATTTCACCATCAACGCCCTCTTCTACAACATCGCCGACTACTCGGTGATCGACTACGTGGAGGGGATCCTCGACCTCGAGCGCAAGCTGGTGCGGGTCATCGGCGACCCGGACGTCCGCTTCCGGGAGGACCCGGTGCGGATGCTCCGCGCCTGCGAGTTCGCCGGCCGGCTGGGATTCGGCATCGAGAGCCAGACCCAGGAGGCGATCCACCGGCACCGGAAGGAGCTCGACAAGGCCTCCCCGGCGCGGGTGACCGAGGAGATCGCCCAGCTCCTGCGCTGCGGCCACGCCGGCGCCGCCATGCAGTGGATGCTGGAGCTCGGGCTCCTCGAGGTGCTGCTCCCCGAGGCCTACGCCATGCTCACCGCCGGCGAGCGCGGCATGAGAGAGTTCGGACAGATCCTGCCGGTGATCGACCGCCTCGTGGGATCGGGGCGGGACCTCTCGGACACCGGCCTCCTGGCGGCCCTCCTCCTGCCCAAGGTGCTGCTTAAGCGTTATGACGTCGAGGCGGTCGACCGGCGGCCCATGAGCCGGGGGGCCCTGGAGATCCTCATCCAGGAGGAGGTCGCCCCGTTCCTCGCCCGCTTCACGGTGTCAAACCTCAAGTCCCAGCAGATCGTCCAGGCGCTGAGCGGCTTCCAGCGCCTCTGCGAGCCCAAGGGGAGGCCCGGGGAGCGCTCGCGCCTGGTCCGCAAGCCCTACTTCGCCGACGCTCTCCTCCTTTTCGAGATCCTCGTCCTCGCTACGGCCGAGGGCGGCGAGAAACTGGAGGAGTGGCGGGCCGCCGCCCGGCGGGCCGCCGAGAAGCGGGACCCCGCCGAGGCGGAGGTGCGGACCCGGCCGCCCCGGCGCCGCCGCCGGCGGCACTGAGCCCTATCCTCAGCAGGTTTCTTTGTGACGGCTTTCACAAGCGGCCCGGCTTGGCATAGGATAGGTCTCGGCTAGCGAGAGGGGTTCCCATGTCCTGGTTCGGTGACTTCTACAAATCCGCGGTGGGCAAGAAGGCGGTGATGGCCGTCTCCGGCATCATCCTCTTCGGCTTCGTCCTCGTCCACATGATCGGCAACTTGAAGCTCTACGAGGGGCCGAAGCTCCTCAACAGCTATGCCGGCTTCCTGCGCTCGGTCGGCAGCCCGGCGATCCCCACGAGCGGGCTCCTGTGGATCGCCCGCCTCGTCCTCCTGGCCGCGGTCGTCCTCCACATGTGGGCCGCCTGGCAGCTCACCTTGATGAACCGCCAGGCCCGGCCGGCCGCCTACGCCCGGCGCGACGTCGTCCACACGACCTACGCCTCGCGCACCATGCGCTGGGGCGGGATCATCATTCTTCTCTTCGTCGTCTACCACCTGCTCGACCTGACCTGGGGGGTCACCAATCCGGCCTACATCGAGAAGGACGTCTACCACAACGTGGTGGCGAGCTTCAGCCGCTGGTGGATCTCCCTCTTCTACATCGTGGCGCAACTCGCTCTCGGGCTCCACCTCTACCACGGCCTGTGGAGCATGTTCCAGTCGCTGGGATGGAACCATCCCCGCTTCAACCGCTGGAGGAGCGGCTTCGCCCACGCGTTCGCCTGGATCATCACTCTGGGCAACATCTCATTCCCCCTGGCCGTCCTCGCCGGCTGGGTCCGGTAGGGAGCCGTCTCAAGTGACTACGATGCTCGATAGCAAGGTCCCCAAAGGCCCCCTGGAGCGCAAGTGGCAGGAGCACCGGGACCACCTGAAGCTGGTCAACCCGAACAACAAGCGCAAGTTCACCATCCTCGTCTTGGGCTCCGGGTTAGCCGGCGCCTCGGCCTCGGCGAGCCTCGCCGAGCTGGGCTACGAGGTGAAGTGCTTCTGCTTCCAGGACAGCCCGCGCCGCGCCCACTCGATCGCCGCCCAGGGCGGCATCAACGCCGCTAAGAACTATAGGAACGACGGCGACAGCGTCTTCCGGCTCTTCTACGACACGATCAAGGGGGGCGACTTCCGCTCGCGGGAAGCCAACGTCTACCGGCTGGCCGAGCTGTCGGTCAACATCATCGACCAGTGCGTGGCCCAGGGGGTCCCCTTCGCCCGTGAGTACGGCGGTCTCCTCGACAACCGCTCCTTCGGCGGCGCCCAGGTCTCCCGCACCTTCTACGCCCGCGGCCAGACCGGCCAGCAGCTCCTCCTCGGCGCCTATCAGGCCCTGGAGAAGGAGATCGCCGCCGGCCACGTCGCCATGTTCCCGCGCACCGAGATGCTCGACCTCGTGGTCGAGGACGGCCGGGCGGTGGGGATCATCGCCCGCGACCTGACGACGGGCGAGATCTCGGCCCACGCCGGGCATGCGGTGGTGCTGGCGACCGGCGGCTACAGCAACGTCTATTACCTCTCGACCAACGCCAAGGGGTCGAACGCCACGGCGATCTGGCGCGCCCACCGGCGGGGCGCCTTCTTCGCCAACCCTTGCTACACCCAGATCCACCCCACCTGCATCCCGGCCTCCGGCGACTACCAGTCGAAGCTCACCCTGATGAGCGAGTCGCTCCGGAACGACGGCCGGATCTGGGTGCCGCTCGATCCCAAGGAGACCCGGCCGGCGGCGCAGATCCCGCCGGAGGCCCGCGACTACTTCCTCGAGCGGCGCTATCCGAGCTTCGGCAACCTCGTGCCGCGCGACGTCGCGGCCCGGAACGCCAAGAGCGTCGTCGACGAGGGGAGAGGCGTGGGACCGCAGAAGAACGGCGTCTACCTGGACTTCGCCGATTCGATCAAGCGCTTGGGCAAGAAGGTGATCCGGGACCGCTACGACAACCTCTTCGAGATGTACGACAAGATCACCGGCGAGAACCCGTATGAGACGCCGATGCGCATCTACCCGGCGCCGCACTACACCATGGGCGGGCTCTGGGTGGACTACAACCTGATGAGCAACCTCTCCGGGCTCTTCGTCATCGGCGAGGCCAACTTCTCCGATCACGGGGCGAACCGGCTGGGGGCGAGCGCCCTCATGCAGGGCCTGGCGGACGGCTACTTCGTCCTCCCCTACACGATCGGCAACTACCTCGCGGGCCACCTGGGCGAGAAGGTCGGAACCGCCCGGCCGGCCTTCCAGGCAGCCGAAGGGGAGACCCGCGACCGCCTGAAGCGGCTCGTCTCTGGCAGCGGCAAGCGGAGCGTCGACTCCTTCCACCGCGAGCTCGGCCGCATCGTCTGGGACAACTGCGGCATCGCGCGGAACGCCCAGGGGCTGACGAAGGCGCTCGACCTGATCCCGGCGCTCCGCGAGGAGTTCTGGAAGGATGTCCGCGTCCTGGGGGCGGAGGGGCAGGTCAACCAGGAGCTGGAGAAGGCCGGCCGGCTCGCCGACTTTTTCGAGTTCGCCGAGCTGATGTGCTGGGACGCCCTGGACCGCGACGAGTCATGCGGCGGGCATCTCCGGGAGGAGCACCAGACCGAGGAGGGCGAGGCGCTCCGTGACGACGAGCGCTTCTCCTTCGTTTCGGCCTGGGAGTGGAAGGGAGCGGACCAGGCGCCGGTCCGGCACGAGGAGCCGCTCCAATTCGAGTTCGTGGAGCCCAGCCGCAGGAGCTACAAGTAATGGATCTCACTCTACACGTCTGGCGTCAGGCCGCCCCCGGCGCGCCGGGGAAGATGGAAACCTACGAGGCCAAGGGGGTCAACGAGCACAGCTCCTTCCTGGAGATGCTCGACGTCCTGAACGGCCAGCTCGGCGAGCGCGGGGTCGAGCCGATCGCCTTCGACCACGACTGCCGCGAGGGCATCTGCGGCTCCTGCGGCTTCATGATCAACGGCGTGGCCCACGGGCCGATGCCGAAGACCACGGTCTGCCAGCTCCACATGCGGCACTTCAAGAACGGCGACACCCTGGTCCTCGAGCCCTGGCGCTCGCGGGCCTTCCCGGTGATCAAGGACCTGATGGTCAACCGCGGCGCCTTCGACCGCATCGTCCAGGCCGGCGGCTACATCTCGGTGACGAGCGGGGCGGCGCCGGAGGCGAACCTCGTGCCGGTGCCCAAGCCGCTCGCCGACCGCGCCTTCGACGCCGCAGCCTGCATCGCCTGCGGCGCCTGCGTGGCGCAGTGCCCGAACGGCGCCGCCCAGCTCTTCACCTCGGCCAAGGTCTCGCACTTGGGGCTCCTCCCCCAGGGCCAGCCGGAGCGCACCGGCCGCGCCGTCTCCATGGTCGAGGCCATGGAGCAGCAGGGCTTCGGAAGCTGCACCAACTACGCCGAGTGCGAGGCGGTCTGCCCGAAGGGGATCTCGATCGACTTCATCGCCATGATGAACCGGGATTACATCAAGGCGAAGCTCAAGGGCGTGGGGAAGGTGCCGCTGGAGAGCACGTAGGGCCAGGTAGGGGTTGAACCCCTGGCTAACTACGGTGCGCCAGCTCTTCCCGAACGATCTTGCGCACCTCCTCGGCAGTCAGAGGCTGCTCCGCAAGGTTGAGGTGAGAGCGCAAGGCTTCGTTGATCAGGGTCTGATAACCCTTGCCCGTCCGCTCGGAGAGGCCTTTGAAGCGCTCGATGACGACATCGTCGAGATAGATCGTAATCCGGGTTTTCCCAGCCTGCGGGAGGACGGCGCCCCGCTTACCCTTGGAGAAGTCATATTCCTTCTTCATATACGCGTACTTCCTTCGGCTCAGGCTTGCGCACCGAGATGATGCGGACGCCCTCACCGCGATAGGTATAAACGACGACCCGCAACTGACCGAAGACGTTGAGGCCAATCGAAGCGAAGCGCTGTTCGCCCGCTGCGGAGAGGTCTTCGACCGTGATGGCAAGGGGATCGTTGAGCACCCCGTTCCCTTCGGCGAGCGACACTCTGTGTTTGCGCAGATTCGTAGCATTCTTCTTAGGGTCGAAGGTACTGTCCACGCTTCTATTGTATGCACGGTATGCATACAGTGCAACCGGCAGGTGGGCGTTGGACGTTTGCTTTCCTCTTTAGGCATCTTGTATCCTCTTTTAAAGGAGGATTCAAAATGTCCAGGAACTTGATCCGCAGCCTCTGTCTGGCGGTCGTTTTCAGTCTGGGTTCCCTCTCCGTCTGGGCGGAGGACATCCACACTCCCGGAGCGGTGCCCGGGGTCTGCGTCGCGCCGTCGACCTCCCCTGGGGCCGCCGCCCCCGTCAACCCTCTCGACTTCGGTCCCATCCAGGGCGCGATCCCGATGGATCAGGCCTGCTGCGACCGGGCCAGCCTCAATTGTCAAAACCGTTGTGACACGCTCAACAGCACCGTGAAGTTCTTCACCTGTAATCCCAACCCTCCAGGTGGTGGCCTCTGCTCGGTGACGTGCCAGTGCAACCCTCCGCGCATTTAGTGGCTGAGGCACATCCGGCGGGCGCTCTTCCAGCACGCCAGCGCTTTCCGGCGCCTTTCGATAAGATCGCCCCGTGATCTCCCTCCCCGAAATCCAGGCGGCGGCGGAGCGCATCCGCGGCCGCGTCCGCCGTACCCCGCTCCTTCGCGCCGCGCCCGTCCATCAAAAGGTTGTCCCCGGCGAGCTCACCCTCAAGCTCGAATCGCTCCAGGTCACCGGCTCGTTCAAGGCGCGCGGGGCCACGAATAAGGTCCTTACCCTCTCGGAGGAGGAGATCCAGCGCGGCCTCGCCACGGCCTCGGGCGGCAACCACGGCCTAGGGGTCGCCTATGCCGGCTGGCTCGCCGGGGCCCGGGTGACGATCTATCTCCCGGAGAACGCTCCACTCGCCAAGGCGGGGAAGCTCCGGCAGTGGGGGGCGGAGGTGATCTACGAAGGCGCGGTTTGGGACGACGCCAACGCCGCCGCCCTCGAAGCGGCCGAGCGCCACGGCTGGACCTACGTCCACCCCTTCGCCGACCCCGCCATCATCGCGGGCCAGGGGACGATCGGCCTGGAGGTGCTGGAGGACGCGCCGGAGACCGCGGTCCTCGTGGTGGCGATCGGCGGCGGCGGCCTGATCGCCGGGGTGGCCGCGGCGGCCAAGGCGGTGAAACCGGGTATCCGGGTGATCGGGGTCGAGCCGGTCGGGGCCCCCACCCTCTACGAGAGCGTCA
>JAXDLD010000032.1:0-8461 GCA_034666805.1 Acidobacteriota bacterium | reverse complement strand
ATGGGGCGCCAGGAGTGGGAGCGCGCGGTGGCCTTCGAGGCGTTCGAGAAGCAGAAGAACCGCGGGCTCCCCGAGCTGCCGCTCTCCCCTGACGCCGCCAGCCAGATCGCCCGCGAGGCGAAAGACGAGGAGGCCGTCCGCCGCTTCCTCAACGAGAAGGGGCTCCTCACCGTCCCCCCTTCGGTCCGCCACTACCGGAACCTCCTCCTGCCGTCCTACCTCGCCGCCCTCGCCGGGGGGGTGACGGACGACCTCACCTCGCCCACCCGGCTGGGAGAGGATGCCGTGAGCTACATCCCGCCGCCGGCCCCGGGCCTCTCCTACTTCCGGCTGGCGACCGCCAGGGACCCGCGGCCCATCCTCGTCCATGAGGGGGTGCCCGGCCACTACCTCCAGCTCGCCCTCTCCTGGGCCCATCCTGACCCCATCCGCCGGCACTACTACGACTCCGGCGCCAACGAGGGGATCGGCTTCTATGCCGAGGAGATGATGCTCCAGGCCGGCCTCTTCGACGACAGCCCGCGGACGCGCGAGATCCTCTACAACTTCATGCGCCTGCGCGCCCTGCGGGTGGAGGTGGACGTCCGGCTCGCCTTGGGTGAGATCACCCTCGATCAGGCCGCCGAGTACCTGTGGACGACGGTGCCCATGGACGCCGAGACCGCCCGGGACGAGGCGGCGAGCTTCGCGGCGACCCCAGGCCAGGCGATCAGCTACCAGGTCGGCAAGGTCCAGATCCTCCGTCTGCTGGCCGACGCCCGGCGGCAGAAGGGGGAGGCCTTCGATCTCCGCGCCTTTCACGACTACGTGTGGAAGAACGGCAACGTGCCGCTCGCGCTCCAGCGCTGGGAGCTCCTCGGGCTGCGCGACGAGGTGGACGCTTTGGGAAAGCCGGGGCGATAACGCCCCCCCACAGGCGGGGGCGCTACGAAGAGACTCGCGTAGCGCCCGCCGGGAAGTTATGATCTCGGGCCATGCCGATCACCTTCGCCACCTGGAACGTCAACGGTATCCGCGCCCGGTCCGAGCAGTTCCTCGCCTGGGTTGAGCGCGACCGGCCGGACGTCGTCTGTCTGCAGGAGATCAAGGCCTCCCCCGACAAGCTCGCCGAGCCGCTCTGCAACTTAGGCGGCTACTGGTGCTACTGGCACGGCTCGGGCGGCTACTCGGGGGTGAGCCTCCACCTGCGCCGCGAGGCCTTCCCGGAGGAGCCGCGGTTCTCCCATCCCGCCTTCGATCACGAGAACCGGATCGTCGTCGCCGAGGCCGTTTCCGCTGGGGAGAGGCTGACCCTCGCCTCGGTCTACGTGCCGAACGGCGGCAAGGACTTCGCCGCCAAGATGGAGTTCCTCACCGCCCTCGAAGGCTGGGCGGGGGAGCTTCGCGACTCCGGCCGCCGGCTGATCCTGGGCGGCGACTTGAACGTGGCGCGCAGCGACCAGGACGTCCACCCCAAGGAGAGGAAGAAGAACGTCATCGGCCAGCTCCCCGAGGAGCGCGAGCGCTTCGCCGGCCTCCTCGGCCAGGGGCTGGTGGACGTCGGCCGGGCGCTCGATCCCGAGAACGCGGACCTCTTCACCTGGTGGGCCCCCTGGCGCAACATGCGGCAGAGGAACATCGGTTGGCGGATCGATTACGTCCTCGCGAGCGAGCCCCTGGCCGAAAAGGCGACCGCCTGCCGGGTGCTCGCCGACGTCGGGACGAGCGACCACGCGCCGGTCGTCGCGACTTTCGGTACGGGCTCCGTTTGATCCTGCGGGCGGGCTCCTTCGGGCGCTTCGCGCAGCCAGTCGCCCGTCCTCGGAATCCAACGGAGCCCTTCAAGGGAGAGCCGGGCCGCCCCTCACGGTGAGAGGCGGCCCGGCAGGAACCTTTAGAACGCGTTGTTGTCCAACCCGCCGCAGAGCTGGGCCGGCCGGCTCGAATAGACGTTGACCCGGCCGGAGACCGTGTCGGTCACCTGCAGGTTGTACTTGAAGTCGCTCAAGGCGCCGTAGAAGAAGACCACCCGGTCGGGGAACGGAATCACCTTCGTCATCAGCTCGACGTTGCTGGGGTCGGTGAAGAAGAAGGTGCCGACGAAGTTCGAGAGCTGGCTGGGGCCGCCCTGCCCGGTCGAGCCGTCGAACGGGTTCTGCCAGTCGACCTGCACGGCGAAGCGGCCGTCCAGGAGGCAGAGCACCCCCCGGCCCGGCCGGCAGGAGCCCGAGGCGCGGGCGGTGTCCGGCAGGACGGCCGAGCCCGGGGCGGTGCTCCAGCCGTCGACCGCGGCGTTGGCGAAGAAGTCCTGGTCGATGCCGCCGCAGTCACCCGTCGTGTTGCCGTACGTCTTGAACTGGCCGGTCTGGGTGTCGGTCACGGTCAGGATGAACTTCAAGTTGGTGAGCTCGCCGAAAAAGACCTTGAAGGTGCCGCCGCCGAAGTTCAGGACCTTGACGAGGAGCTCGATGTTGCTCGGGTCGCCGAAGGAGAAGTAGCCGGAGACGTCGGTCGCCGAGATCGCCCGGCCGATGCCGGTCGAGCCGTCGAACTGGTTCACCCAGGAGAGCTCGACCCGGAAGCGCCGGCCGGCCAGGCAGAGCGCCCGGTCGCTCGCCCGGCAGCCGGCGAGGGCGTCCTTCTCGGCGTAGAGCCTGCGGGTGCCGGCCAGGTCGTCGACGCCGATCCGGGCGCCGCGGCCGTCGCCATGGATGTTGGCGCGCATGATGGCGTCGTTCTTGTTCGCGTCGCTGCCGCAGGACGGACTGGTGCTGTCCCCGCAGGAGTGCTGCAGCCCCAGGGTGTGCCCGAGCTCGTGGGTCACCATCTCTTCGAAGTCCTTGCCGGGGTGGCCGCCGCCCCGGGTGAAGAAGCAGTCGATCCCGTCGTTGGTGATGATGTCGCCGCCGCCGATGACGAAGAAGTTTTCGCCGTTGAAGCGGCTGGTCCCGGACTGGCTGAACCACGGACCGCCGATGGCGAGGACGCCGCCTCGCGAGCAGTCGAAGGTGCCGCTGATCTCCTTGTTCGGGTCGCCGAAGAGGACGGAGTTGATGTCGTCGAAGGACTTCATCCCCGCGGTCGCCGACGTGGTGCCGGCCCAGACGTACCGGATCGGGGTCAAGGGGTCGGCGTTCCAGGCGGCGAGGCCGTTCTGGATCTCGGTGAAGCCGCCCCCCGGCACCCCGCCCTGGCCGCCCTCGTTGGCCGTCCAGGCGACACTCCCGCCGGAGTCGAAATCGAACCAGCGCAGGTAGGAGCTCTCGTTCGAGAAGAGGGTGAACTTCGCCGTCAGCCGGGAGAGCGCGCTCTTCTCTAGGGTGACGAAGTAGTCGGCCTTCCGGCTCACGCCCTGGGCGCGGTCGGCGAGCCAGGCGGCGAAGCGGTCGAGGTCGCGCGGCCGGTCTTCCCTCGTGCTGGAGGTCAGGCTGCCGTCGGCCCGCCGATGCACCTCGGTGGCCGCGCTCAGATTGCGCAGGGCGACCTGCCGCCCCCCGGCCTCGGCGGTGTGGAAGGCGCCGAGCAGGAGGTGGAGGATGCCGTAGGTCCCGTCCTCGTTCTCGACGAGGAAGAGGAGAGCCCGATCACCGTCGCGGAGCTCGGGCGCGCCCCAGATCTTCAGGCTCATGCCATCCGGGCGGCGGCCGCCCGGCACCCGCACGACGATCGAGCTGCCCGCGGGCGAGCCCTTGACCGTGCGGAGGACATCCACCAGGTAGTCGGTGCCGGCGCTCCTCCGGGCGGGCGCCGGTTGGGAGGAGTCGACCTGGACCTCGGCGATGACCGCCGCCTGGTCGGCCAGGTCACCGTCCTCGACCATCACGTACGAGGTGGCCGCGGCCGGCCGGGCGAGGAGGACGAGGAGCAGGAGCGGCGCCAACGTGCGCAGCAACCGAAAGAGGACGGGACGAGCCGAAGCCATGGCATCTCCTCAGGAGTAGAGCATCCAGTTCCTATAAGGATAGCAGGAAGGCCGGGGCGCCAGGGGCGCCCCGGCCCGCGCGGGTCAAAACGCGCTGTTGTCGAGCCCGCCGCAGAGCTGGCCCGGGGTGCTCTGGTAGGTCTTGGTCGTGTTGGTCAGGGTGTCGTTGACCTCCAGGGTGTACTGGAAGTCGGTCAGGGCGCCGTAGAAGAGGGCGATGCGGTCGGGGAACTGCAGGATTTTGGTCATCAGCTCGACGTTGTTGCGATCGGTGAAGAAGAAGGTGCCGACGACGTTCGAGATCGCGTCGGGGCCGCCCTCACCCGCAGAGCCGTCGAACGGGTTCTGCCAGTGGACGCGGACGGCGAAACGCCCGTTCAGGAGGCAGAGGGTGGTGCGGTCCGCCCGGCAGCCGCCCGAGGCGCCGCGCCGGGGGTCGAGGTCGAGCGCGGCGATGGCGGTGATACCGGTGGCGCCGGAGGATTCAGCCGGGGCCCTGTCGCTGTAGTAGCTCTGGTCGATGCCGCCGCAGTCGCCCCGGGTGTTGCGGTAGGCCTTGATGGCGCCCGTCCGCGTGTCGGTCACCGTCAGGCTGAAGAGCAGGTTGGTCAGCTCGCCGTAGAAGACCTTCACGGGGCCGCCGAAGTCGAGGACCTTGACGAGGATCTCGACGTTCGAGGGATCGCCGAAGGAAAAGTAGCCGGTCGCGTCGGTCGCCGGGACCGCCCGGCCGAGGCCGGCCGAGCCGTCGAACTGGTTGGTCCAGACGAGCTCGACCTTGAAGCGCCGGCCGTCGAGGCAGAGGGTGTTGGCGCTCGGCCGGCAGGGAGCGAGGGCCCGCGGTGACGGATCGTAGAGGTAGCGGAGGGCGGCGACGTCGTCGGCGCCGAGGCGGGCGCCGCGGCCGTCGGCGTGGGCGAAGGCGTTCATCAGGGCGTCGCTCTTGACCGGATCCGTCTTGCAGGCCGGGCTCACGACGTCACCGCAGGCGTGCCCGAGCCCCAGGGTATGCCCGAGCTCGTGCGCCAGGATCTCCTCGGCCACCTTCGAGGCGGTGCCGGGGAAGAAGGGGAAGAAGCAGGCGAGCCCGCGGTTGGTGACGATGTCCGCGCCCACGATCTTCGCCATCCGCTCGTTCTGGAAGATCTCGGTCGAGCTGGCGATGAACCACGGGCTGCTGAAGGCGAGGACGCCGCCGTGCTGACAGTCGAAAGGACGGCCGAGCTCGTTGTTCGGGTCCTCGAAGATGAGGGCGTTGGTGCTGTCGAACTTCTGGAGCCCGCCGGTCGCCTTGGTGGTGCCGCCGTAGACGTAGTTGATGGCGGTGTTGGGCTCGTCGTTCCAGGCGGCGAGCGCGCGCTGGAACTCGTCGAAGCCGCCCCCGGGCAGGCCCGGCTGGCCGCCCTCCTGGGCGAAGAAGAGGATGGGCAGGCCGCTCAGGAACTCGGACCAGTGCTCGTGGTGCCCGCTGCCCGAGAGCAGGGTGAACTTCCCGGTCAGGGATCGGAGCGCGCTCTTCGGCAGGTGGACGAAGTAGTCGGCCGGCCGCGCCACGCCGCGGGCCCGGTCGGCGAGCCAAGCGGCGAAGCGGTCGAGGTCGCGCGGCTGGTCCTCGCCCTGGGCCGAGGTCAGGCCGCCGCCGGGGAGGACGCGCATCTCCGTGGCCTCGTCCAGGTTGCGGAGCGCGATCCGGCGCCCCCCGGCCTCCGCCGTGTGGAAGGCGCCGAGCATGAGCTGGAGGACGCCATAGGTGCCGTCGGGTCGGGCGGCGAGGAAGAGCAGGGCGCGGTCGCCGGGGCGGAATTCGGGCGCCCCCGCGATCCGGAGGCCCAGGCCGTCCGCCCCCACCCCTCCCAACACGCGGACGACGATCGCGCTGCCCGCCGTCGTCCCCTTGACGAGGCGGAGGATGGAGGCCTGATAGTGGGTCGCGGGAGCGCCGCCTTCGGGCGCCGGCTGGACCGCGTCGACCCGGACCTCGGCGATCACCCCGGCCTGATCGGCCAGGGCGCCGTCTTCCATCCGCACGAACGAGGTGGCCGCCAGGGGGGCGGCGAGGAGCAGGAGCGGGACTACGGAGCGCAGCACCTGCGCGAGGAACGAGGGACGAGCATGGGCCATGGACATCTCCTCATGAAAATGGAATTCGGGCTTCTCCTAAGGATATGCGAAGAAGCCCGAATCTGTTTCATGAGCGGCCGGCGCTCAGACCTCCAGGCGATCTCCCGGCCGGGCGACGATGGCGTAGAGCGCCGGCATGAGGAAGACGCTGATCAGGAGGCGGGAGAAGAGACCGCCGACGATGACCAGGGCGAAGGGACGCTGGGAATCGGAGCCGATCCCCGACGAGAGGGCGGCCGGCAGGAGCCCGAACGCCGCCACCAAGGCGGTCATCATGATCGGCCGCAGCCGCAGGATGGCCGCTTCGCGGGTCGCCGGGGCGACCGCCATCCCACCCGTCCGCAGCTCGTTAGCGTAGGAGATGAAGATGACCGCGGTCTGCACCGAAACCCCGAAGAGGGCGAGAAAGCCGATGCCCGACGAGACCGAGAAGGGGGTGCCCGAGAGCCGCAGGGCGAGGAGGCCGCCGATCGGGGCCGAGAGGAGGACGGCGAGCACCGTGATCAAGGGGAACTTGAAATTGCTGTAGAGCAGGAAGAGGAGGAGGAAGATGAGGGCGATCGTCAACGGCAGGATGATCCGGAGCTGCTGGCGCGAGGCGGTGTAGTCCTCGTACTCCCCGCCCCAGACCGCCGTGTAGCCGGCGGGGAGCTTCACCCGGGCTTCGATCTGCCGCTTGGCGTCCTCGACCGCGCCCGCCAGGTCTCTGCCTTCGATCGAGTACTGGATGCCGATGTAGCGCGAGCTGTTCTCACGGTAGATGAAGGACGCCCCGTTCTCGATCCGGATCGCCGCCACCTCCTTGAGCGGCACCTGCTGACCGCCCGGAGTCGCCAAGAGGAGGTTGCCGATCGCCTCCGGGCTCTGCCGGAATCGCGGCTCCAGGCGGACGACCAGGTCGAACAGCTTCTCGCCCTGCACCACCTGGGTCGCCGTGGCACCGCCCACCGCCGCCTCGACGAGGCCGTTGACGTCGGCGACGTTGACGCCGTAGCGGGCGATCTTGGCCCGGTCGACGCTCACCGTGAGGCTGGGCTGCCCGAGCTGCTTGACGACGGTGATCTCGGCGATGCCGCGGACTCCGCCGAGGACCCGCCGGATCTCCCGGGCCTTGGTTTCGAGGACGGCCAGGTCGGGGCCGAAGACCTTGACGGCTAAAGCGCTCTTCAACCCCGTCTCGGCCTCGTCGACGGCGTCCTCGGCGGGCTGGGTGTAGTTGAAGATGATCCCGGGAAAGGCCCGGAGCTTGCCGTCGATCGCCTGGATCAGGGCCGCCTTGGTGCGATAACGGCCGGTCCACTCCGCGTAGGGCTTCAATCCGACGAAGAACTCGGCGTTGAAGAAGCCGGTGGGGTCGGTGCCGTCATCCGGGCGGCCGAGCTCGCAGGCGACCACGGTGACCTCGGGGAAGGAGCGCAGGATCGCCCGCACCTGGGGCGAGATCCGCGCCGCCTCCTCGAAGGAGATGGTGGCCGGCATCGTGGCGCGGACCCAGAGGGCGCCCTCGTCCAGATGCGGCATGAACTCGGAGCCGATCCCCGGGAGGAGGAGGAGGGAGGCGAGGAAGAGGAGCACCGAGACGACGGTCGTGGCCCAGGGGTGGGCGAGGCAGACGTCCAGGACCCGGGCATAGGCCGACTTGATCGCTTCGAAGACGACGTTGCGCCGCTCGCGCACTCCCTTCTTGAGCACCCAGGAGCAGAGGACGGGGAGGAGCGTCAGGGTGAGGACGAGCGAGCCCAGGAGAGCGAAGATCGTGGTGTCCGCCATCGGCCGGAACAGCTCCCCCGAAGGCCCGGAGAGGGCATAGATGGGGAGGAAGCCGGCGATGATGACCGCCACCGCGTAAAAGATCGGCCGGTCGACCTCGCCGGCCGCCTCGAGGATCACCTCCCGGATCGAGTACGACTGCCCCTGCCGGAGCGCCAGCCGGCGAAAGATGTTCTCGACCATCACCACCGCCCCGTCGACGAGGATGCCGAAGTCGATGGCGCCGATCGACAGGAGGTTCGCGGGGACGTGTTTCAAGTCGAGACAGATGAAGGCGAAGAACAGGCAGAGCGGGATGGTGCAGGCGACGATCAGGCCGGAGCGGAAGTCGTAGAGGAAGAAGATGAGGACGACGACGACGAAGAGCATGCCGCGCAGCAGGTTGTCCTCGACCGTGCGGGTGGTCAAGGCGATCAGGTCGCGGCGGTCGTAGTAGGGCCGGACCTTGACGTCTTTCGGCAGCAGCGTGCTGTTCAGCTCCCGCGTCTTCTTCTCCAGGCCATCGAGGACGACCTGGGCCTGCTCGCCCCGACGCATGAGGATGACGCCCTCGACCGCCTCGTCCTTCTGGTTGAAGCCGAACTGGCCGAGCCGCGGCGCCTCCCCGATCACCACCCTGCCGACGTCCCTGACCAGCACCGGGATGCCGTTGTGGACCGCGAGGACGAC
>JAXDLD010000031.1:0-3463 GCA_034666805.1 Acidobacteriota bacterium | reverse complement strand
CCGGTTGAGGTGAGTCCTGGCGCCTTCGAGAGGATCGCCCTCCTGCCCGAGCGACAGCGCCCGGTCGAAGAGGGCCGCCGCCTTGTCGTAGTGTCCGCGTACCTGGAGCGCCAGGCCCAGGTTGTTGGAGGTCAAGGCCTCGCCGGCACGGTTGTCGAGGCGCCGCCATAGCGTAAGCGTCTGCCGGTACTCGGCGATGGCCCCGTCGAGGTCGCCCTTGCGGAAACGGAGCTCGCCCAAGTGTTGCCGGACCATGGACTCGCCGCGAAGGGCCTCGGTCCGGCGCGATGGGAGGCCCAGGTCCGCGAACTGTCGCTGCGCCTGCTGGTACAGGGTGATGGCCTCGCGACAGCGCTTCTCCTCCTGGGGCCGGCGCAGCTCGTGGGCCCGGGCGAGGGCGGTCTCGGCCAGCGTCCGCGCGCGGTCCGCGGCAGTCGCCGGCCGCCGTGCCTCCAGCCGCAAGGGGCAGGGCTGCCGCGGACCGTTTTGGAGCTCCACCTCGAAGCGGAGCTCGCCGGAAGTCTTCGCCACCCAGTGGACCTCCTCGGCCGGCAGCGGAGCGCCCGGGGCGGTGAGGCTGTCGATCTTCAGGAGCGACCGGCCGGTCGAATCGAACAGGGACACGGCGACGTCCCTCACCCCCTGTTCAGCCACGACATGGACGTAGTCTCCTCGCCGGACGGAGAGACGCAGCGTCCGTGGCCCTTCGCAGGCGGGCGGGGGAGGGGCGGCGGCGCTCTTCTGGCTCCGGGCGACGAGGCAGAAGAGCAGGCCGAGCCCCAAGATCACCGGAGAGATCGAGCTACCACGAGCGTGTCGGTTGGCCGTCTCAGACTCCCCGGCCCGCCGCCGTCACGCGCAGGTAGTACTTTTCGAGGACTCTCCCCGAGCTTCCGTCGTCGCCGTCTTTCAGCTCCAATCGATAGCGGCCCGGCGGCACCTCGGAGAGCTGGAAGGTCAGGGCGAGGTCATGGTCCGGCCGCAAGGGGAGGGAATAGAGCTCGCTCCCAGTCCCGGCGTCGCGGATCGTCAACTGGTAGGCCGGCAGCTCGGTGCTGGGATGGATCACGAACGTCCAGGGACCGGAGCCCGCGATGAGCGTCTTTTCGTCGGCCGCCGAGAGACGCTCTCCGGCGGAGAAGTCGACGATCGGCACGTTGGGCCGCGGCGCTCGCAGCGTCTTCAAGGCGCTCCGCAGCTCCAGGTTCCAGGCGCTCATTCCCAGGAGCGCCAGGAGGAGCGACGCGGCCGCCGCGTAGGGGAGGCGAAATCGCCGGGCGGGTCTCGGAACCCGCCCGGCGGAGATCTCGCGCACAGGGGAGAGCCGCGGGCGGAGCAGGCGCCAGAGCGCGGCCGTGGCCAGCTCGTCGCCCTCTTCGCTCCTTTCCGGCTCCTCGGCCGGGCCGAAGAGCGCGTCCGCCGCCTGCACGAGGTCGCAGCAGTCGCGGCAGCGCACCAGGTGCTCCGCGAGAAGTGCCTCCTCCTCGGCGGGCAGCTCGCCGCGCTGGTAGGCAATCCACCGCTCGTGGGAGGGGTGGCCGGCAGGCTCCGGGCCGGTCGTATCGACCAGCTCCCTCAGGGCCTCGCGAAAGTCGGATGAAGTCTCGCCCACGGTTTCGCCTCGCGCTCCTAGAATTCTATCGCCCCGAAGGTGCCGTGCAGCTTGTCCCACAGCCGCTGGCGGGCCTGGAAGAGGTGCGCCTTGACGGTCTCCGGGGAGATCTTCAGGGCCACCGCGATCTCCTTGACGCTCCGCTCCTGGTAGACGCGGAGCTCCATGCAGTGGCGCTGCTGGCGCGGGAGCTCCGCGACCGCCTCCTTGAGGGCCGCGAGCCGCTCCCGGCGCACGGCATGGTCGAGCGGCGAGGCTGGGTCCGCGCCGGCCGGCGAGTCGCTCGCCGACGGTTCCGGAACCTCGGAGGGGTCGAAAGCGACCTCCGGAACCTCATGCTGGCCTCCCGGTTGCCGGTCGCGCCATTTCCTGTAGACGTTGAAAGTGATCTGCAGCAGCCAGCCTTCCAGTGATCCCTCTCCCCGGTAGCCCTCCAACCCTTGATAGATCCGCAGGAAGATCGTCTGGGTTAGGTCGAGGCGTTCCTCGGGAGAGAAGACCCGCGGCGCCAGAAAGCGCTCGACCCGCGGGCGGAAGCGGTTAAAGAGGAGCTCGAAATTCTTCTCGCGGTCGGACCCGCGCTGAAAGTCGCGCACGGCGCCTTCGACCGCCGTCCGGTCGGGCCAGCCTCTCTCGCCGCCCTCCGCCGAGCGCGGGGTGGATTCACCCAACTTCATCGCAGCTCCCGCCGGGTCACTCGCACGCTTGGGACTCCGCTTCCTGGAAATAGCTTGCCATGAAGTATGGCACATGCCAAGACGAACTCGGGATAGACTCGCGCGACGATGAGAGACTCGCTAGGAGGCCTGCCTTGAGCGTGCGCTTCACGCGCGCGATCGTCGTCGGCGCGTCCTCCGGGATCGGCGCGGCGATCGCCGTCGAGCTGGGGCGGGAGGGGGCGGCGGTGGCGCTCCTCGCGCGGCGGACCGCCGAGCTGGCCGCGGTCGCCCAGGCGGTCGAGCAGGCCGGCGGGCGCGCCCTCTCCTACCCGCACGACGTCACCGACTACGATTCCGTCCCCGGTCTCCTGGAGCGCATCGAGGGGGATCTGGGGGGCTTGGACCTGGTCGTCTACGCCGCCGGGGTGATGCCCGAGGTGGCCGAGGGGGAGTACGACTTCGGCAAGGACCGGCGGATGATCGAGGTCAACCTCCTGGGCGCCATGGCCTGGTTCGACTTGGCCGCCGCCCGCTTCGAGGCCCGGCGGGCCGGCACCCTGGTGGGCATCTCGAGCATCGCCGGCGAGCGCGGCCGGCGGGGGATGCCCGGCTACACCACTTCGAAGGCGGCGCTCACCGTCTATCTGGAAGCCCTCCGCAACCGGGTGGCGCGCTACGGGGTGAACGTGGTCACCGCCAAGCCCGGCTTCGTCGACACCGCCATGACCCGCGGCAAGAAGGGGCTCTTCTGGGTGGTCTCGCCGCGGGCGGCGGCGGCCCGCATCCTAGCCCTCGCCCGCCGCGGCTCGGGTGCCTCCGGCTTCGTACCGGCCCGCTGGGGCCTGGTCGCTCTGGTCGTGCGCTCGATCCCCTCCTTTCTCTTCCGCCGCCTGAACATCTGACCGTGGCCTGCCCGATCAAGCTCTCAGGGAGTTGATGTACATCTGCCGGAAGAGCGCGACCGTGGGGCGCCAATCTCCTCGCATCGCCGCAGCGGAGACCCGGCCGTACCCGTCGCCCGGTCTGGGGCGAATCCGCAGGAATGGCGGCAGGCCATAGCGCATCGCAATGCTATTGACCCAAAGCCGGGCGGTGCGTCCGTTGCCATTGGCGAAGGGATGAATGCGAACCCACTCCGAATGGGCCCATGCGCAGAGAGTAAGGACCGCGGCCAAGTTGTCAGCCGTCAGAT
>JAXDLD010000030.1:0-18833 GCA_034666805.1 Acidobacteriota bacterium | reverse complement strand
CTTGATCGTCAGGAGGTCTAAAAAAACCTTCCAGATCCGCGAGAAGCCGTACTTGCTGCGCCCGAACTGCCGGGAGCGGTGGTTGACCACCACCTCCTTGGTGCGGCAGCCGGTGAGCGACATCATGGGCGCCAGGAAGCGGTGCATCTCGGCGTAGAGCTTGGTCCGCTTGACGACGTCGCTGCGATAGGCCTTGAGCGTGCAGCCGTTGTCGTGGATGCGGGTCCCGGTCAGCCGGCCGATCATCCAGTTGGCGGCCATCGAGGGGAGGCGGCGGGAGACCCTGTCCTGCCTGTCGCGCCGCCAGCCGGAGACGACGTCGTAGCCCTCGCTGATGTGCGAGAGGAGGAGCCCCATGTCGGCGGGGTCGTTCTGCAGGTCGCCGTCCATGGTGATGACGACCTTCCCCCGGGACTGGTCGAAGCCGGCCTGGATGGCGGGCGTCTGGCCGTAGTTGCGCCGGAAGCGGATCACCTTGACGGTGGGATCGCGTTCGGCCACGGCGCGGAGCTTCTCGACCGTCCGGTCGCGGCTGCCGTCGTCGACGTAGAGGATCTCGTATTCGATCCCGAGCTTCGACGCCGCGCCGCTCACCTCGGCGTGGAGGGCGTCGACGCTCTCCTCTTCGTTGTACAGGGGGACGACGATGGAGAGGTCCATCAGGGAACCCTCTTGACGATGGAAGGTCCGAGGAGGAGCGCCAGGGGGAGCGGCAGTCGCTTCCAGGCGGCGATGAAGGCGCCGTAGCGCGGGTTGGCCGGGCTCACGTTGGGCAGCTCCTTGGCGCGTACCAAGTGGTACTGGTAGGCGAGCGGCACCTCGTCCATCCCCCACCGCGCCTTGAACTGGTAGGCCCCGGTGCCGCGCTTGCTGCGCCCGAAGTCGAAGGTCGTGAAGCCGTTCTCCCGCCCCCAGCGCATGATCGCGAGGTAGAGGAAGTCGTCGACCCCGCGGGGGCGCACGGCGCCGCTCTCCAGGGGGGCATGGCCAGCGTAGAAGGGCATCAGCACGCCGTTAAAGAGGAGGTTGAGGGTGCCGGCGAGGGTCTTTTCCCCCTGGGAGACGAAGAAGAGGTTGGCCTCCCCCGGATGCTGGGCGAGGATCTCGGCCAGGAAGCGCCGCGGGTAGATCGGGGTCCCGTGGTGGCGCATGTTCTCGGCGAAGAGCCGGAAGAAGAGCGGCAGCTCCTCGGACCCGGCGACCCGCCAGGTGTAGCCGGCCCGGGCGGCGTAATTCATCATCTGCCGCCTCTTCCGCTCCATCCGCTTCAAGAGCGCCTCTTCGCTCTCCCGGAGGTCGGCGCGGAAGGTCACGTAGAGGTCTTTGGTCAGAAGCTCGGGGGAGAGCGGGTGCTCGGAGCGCAGCTCCAGGTAGTCGACCTGCCGGAGCTCGGCCTCCTCCCGCGCCGCCCGGAGGAGCGCCGCCGCGGTTTCGGGGTCGTCGGCGAGCGCCCCGCCGCCGACGGCGAAGGGGAGCGAGACGAGCGAGCGGCCGAAGAGGAGGCTCGTGAGCGCGAAGAGGGGCAGCACCCCCACGATGTCCGCGCCGCGCCGGGCCGCGAGATAGCAGGAACGGTGGCCGAAGGTGTTCTCGACCACACGCCGCCAGCCCGGGAGGTGGAAGAAGGTCGCCCCCGGGGCGCGGCGCACGTGGGCCTCCCACTCCTGCTCCTCACCAGGAGCCAGGCGCGCCACCCTGACGGTGGGGAGTACGGGAGCCGCTTCGAGACGGGCGGGCGCGATCTCGATCACAGGCCCAGCACCTCGCGGACGGTGACGAACTGGAACTCCGTGAAGAGCCGGGCGAGCCGCCCCGCGGTCTGGTCGAGGTTCCGGTAGTGGCGCAGGCCGGTCAGGTAGGGCACGTTCTGGCGCGGCTGGCCCGGGTCGAGCTCCCAGGGGTGGATGTAGACGATCGCCGGCCGCTCTTCGACCTCGTTGACCCGCCGCATCCCCCAGCGGATGAAGGAATAGGGGAAGTGGCGCAGGTAGCCGCCGCCGACGAACGGCAGGTTGATGCCGCCCAGGCGCACGGTCGAGATGGGGAACTCGTGGAGAGCCGAGCCGTTCTGGCCCCGGATCGGCAGCGGGAAGCGCGAGAAGTCGGGGATGCCGTAGTGGTCGTGGTGGATGGGGAAGATGCTCGAGTCGTAGCGGAAGCCCTCTTCCATGAGGATGTCCACCGCCCACATCGTCTCCTTGACGATCGAGTAGTTGGGCGCCCGGTAGCCGATGACCTCCTCGCCCGAGGCGTCCTCGATCGTCCGCTTCGAGCGCCGGATGTCGAGCCGGAACTGGTCGGGGGTCAAGGTCGTCACCCGGCGGTGGTCCTGGCCGTGGGTGCCCAGCTCGTGACCGGCGGCGGCGATGTCGCGCACGAGGTCCGGCCAGCGCTCGGCCACCCAGCCGAGGACGAAGAAGGTGCCGCGCACCCCATGCTCGGCGCAGAGGTCTAAGAGACGCCGGGTGTTGGCCTCGACCCGCGGCTCGAAGCTCCCCCAGCTCTCCCGGGAGATCGCCCGCTCGAAGGCCCCGACCTGGAAGTAGTCCTCGACGTCGACGGAGAACGCGTTCAGCACGAACCCACCTCCCGGAAGCTCACCTTGGGGCTCCCCCCGCGGGCGCGGCGCGGCAGGGCGAGGACCAGCTCCTCGACCCGGCGGGCGTTCTCCTCCCACAGGTAGCCACGCTCGAAGATCCGCGCCCGGGCGGCGCGGCCGAGCCGCTCGCGGAGCTCCGGATCGCCGGCGAGGGCGAGGATCCCTTCCTTCATCTCTTCGACCGATGGGGCGGAACCATCACCGGAGCAGAGCCAGCCGGTCTCGCCGTGGGTCAGGAGCTCGCGCACGTTGGCCGAGCCGGGGGCGACGATGGCGCGGCCGGCGGCCATGTATTCGAGGATCTTCATGGGGCAGGCGTAGGCGGTGACCGCCGGCTGGACGGCGACGTCGAAGGCGGTGAGCGCCGCCTCGACCTCGCCTCTCGGCACCGTGCCGCAGAGCACGACCCGCTCGCCCAGCCTCTTCTCGACGATCGCCGCTTCGAGGGCCGGCCGGGCCGGGCCGTCGCCGGCGAGGACGAGGTGGATGCCCGCCGCCTGCCAGGCCGGGCTGGCGGCGGCCTCCAGGAGCCGCTCCAGCCCGTGCCAGGGGCGGAACCAGCCGATGAACCCGGCCAGCACCGCCCCGCTGGGGACTCCCCAGCGCTGGCGGAGAGCCGCCGCCTCGGCTTCGAGCGGGCGGGAGCAGAAGTCGCGCCGCACTCCGTTGGGCATAACGACCGCCTTGCCGGCCGGCACTCCATCTTCTTCTAAGAGCGCGGCGAGGACCGCGGTGACGGCGATCGTCACGTCCGCCCCGGCCCCGAGCCGGCGCTCGACGGCGCGAGTGACCCCGGCGAAGCGGAGCCCATCGTGCTCCGCCTTCTCGCGGGCGAGCGGCGCGTTGACTTCGAGCACGAAGGGGAGGCCATGGCGGTGCGCGGCTAAGAGGCCGGCGAAGGTGTTGGCGGCGTAGCGCTCGTAGACGAAGTCCGGCCGCTCGCGGCGGATGGCCTTCGCCAGCCGGCGGTAGGCGACCAGGTTGTAGGCGAGCTCCATCCCCTCGCGCGCCGCCCGGGGGAGGCGGCGGGCCAGACGGTCGGCGACGCCGGAGAGGCCCCGGGCCGAGCCGCCGTCGCTGTCCGCCCGCGCTTCCGCCCCAGCCTCGACCAGGGCCACCTCGACCACCTCGTGCCCGCGCAGCCTGAAGGCACGCTGGATCTCGGCGATATGGATGCCCTGGGCGTCGCCGGCCCGAGTGCGATGGTGATAGAGCACCTTCACAACAGCACCTCCACTTGCCGCTCGATGTCGCTGGCATCGTCCACGGTGGCGGCCGAAGGCCGGCGCATGGCGATGGCGGCGCGGATCTCTTCCGCGTGTTCTCGGCCGACTACATGCCAATTTCGTGCCGAGGTCCGGGCGGAGACCCGCGAGCGGTCCCAGGAGCGCGCGAGCGCGGCCGCGATCCCCGCCGCCACGGCCTCGCCGTCGCGCCGGGAGAGGATCACCCCCGTCTCCGGATCGCCGAGGAGCTGCGGGATGCCGCCGGCCGGGGTGGCGACGACCGGAGTGCCGGAGGCCAAGGCCTCGACCACCACGTTGGGGCAGCCTTCGAGCGAGCTCGGCAGGACGAAGAGGTCGGCGGCGTTGTACCAGTCGGGGAGCTCCTCGCGCCGCCGGGGACCGGCGAAGACCACCCGGCCGGCCACCCCCAGCTCCTCCGCCTGGCGCCGCAGCACCTCCCCCTCGTTTCCCTCCGCCCCGGCGCCGCCGACCAGCAGGTAGCGGAGGTCCGGGAACTGGGGGGTGAGCCGCGCCAGAGCTTCGAGGACGAGGTGGGCCCCCTTGCGCTCGGAGAGGGAGCCGACGGTGAGGAGGTAGGTTCCGGCCTCCGGCAGGCCGAGGGACCGGCGGGCGGCGGCACGCTCCCGCGGCTGGAAGAGGGTGGAGTCGACCCCGTTGGGGATGGTCCGTACCCGCTCCGGCGCCGCCCCTAAGCCAAGGGCGAGGGCGCGGAGGTCCTCGGAGACCGCCACCACCCGGTCGGCCTGGCGGACGGCGAAGGCGAGCTGCGGCCGGCGCAGGCGGTAGTCCGTCAGCCGGTGCTCCAGGCCGCGGAGGGTGAGCACCACGGGGACCCTGAAGAGCCGCCCCAGGAGCACCGCCGCCGGCCCTTCGGGGTAGCCGAAGTGGGCGTCGATGACGTCGAACGGGAAATCGCGGCGGAGGCGAATCAGCGCGGGGAGGACGCCCAAGGCGAGGAAGGCGCCGTCCAGGCACTTGCCGATCGCCGGCAGCGACAGGAAGCGCGGATGGAGAACCTCCGCGGCGTCACCCGGCAGGCGCTCGGCGCGGGGCAGGGCCGGACGGAAGCCGGGGCGCAGGCCGGCGGTCCCCGGGAACCAGGCCTGAGGAGCGACCGCCCGCACCTCCATGTCCTCCGGGTAGCTCGCCACCCGCTGCTGAACGAAGATCCCGTGGTGCGGCTGGACCCCGTTCGGGTAGACGGTCGAGAAGACGAGGACCCGGCTGGTATCTGAAGCTCCTTCAGACCGCACAGAGCACCTCTTCCCCCGTCCCGATCGTCTGCCGGCCGATGGGGAGCACCGCTCTCCCCCACTGCTCCAGCATGAGGAGGGTCCAGATCGCCCAGCCGGCGTCGATCCGCTTCGTGCCGTGGTCGGCGAGGAGGCGGGCGACCTCCCGGCGCTCGAAGAGGCCGGCGGCCAGGGAGTCAGAGGCAAGCAGGAGGTCGTGGGAGAGGTCCTTCAGGTCCTCCCGCAGCCAGCGCTCGATGGGTGGCGCGAAGCCGCGCTTCGGCCGGGACAGGATCTCGGCCGGCAGCCGCCGCGCCGCCAGGCGTCGCAAGAGAATCTTGGTGCCGCCGCGCCCCAGCTTCAAGCGCGACGGGGTCCGCGCCGCGAGCTCGACCACCCGATGGTCCAGGAGCGGGCAGCGCACCTCCAGACCGTGCGCCATGCTCATCCGGTCGACCTTGACCAAGCCGTCGTCGGCAAGCCAGGTCTTGAAGTCGAGATAGAGGACGCGGGAGAGCGGGTCCTTGGGCGCCCGCGCCAGGTGCGGCTCCAAAGCCACGAAGGGATCGAAGCGCCGCCGCCGCTCGGCCAGACCGCCGCCGAAGAGCCGGTCCGCGAGATGGGCGGGGATGAGGCTCCGGTCGTTCCAGTAGGCGCGATCGGCGTCGACCGCGAGGTTGCCGAGGATGCTCGCCAGGCGGAGCGGCCGCGGCAGGGAGGGCGAGCGCGGCCAGCGCCGGGCGAGGGGCGGCAGGGCGGCGCGGCGGAGCGCCGCCGGCAGGAAGCGGCGCGCCCGCTCCTCCAGGAGATGAACGCCGTAACGGCCGGGGTAGCCGGCGAAGAGCTCGTCGCCGCCGTCGCCCGAGAGGGCGACCGTCACCCGCTGCCGGGTCTCCCGCGAGACGTACCAGGTGGGCACCGCCGAGGGGTCGGCGAACGGCTCGTCGAAGTGCCAGGCGATCTTCGGCAGGAGGCCGGCCAAGTCGGGCCGGACCTCCGAGGCGAAGTGGTCGGTCCCCAGGGCCCGGGCCACCGCCGCCGCGTCCTCCCGCTCGTCGGTCGCCCGATCGGCGAAGCCCACCGTATGGGTGCGGACCGGCTGGCTCATGGCCTCGCTCATGAAGGAGACGACGACCCCGGAATCGATGCCGCCCGAGAGGAACGCCCCCAGCGGCACGTCGCTCTCCAGCCGGGTGCGGACCGCGTCCCCGAGGAGCGCTTCGAGCTCGTCGACCCGGCGCTCGTCCTGCCGCGGGTCGTCAGCCCTCCCCATGGGCGGCGCGAAATCGACGTCCCAATAGCGCTCGATCGAGAGGCCGCGGCTGTCGCAGACCGCGAGGTGGCCGGCCGGGAGCTTCTTGACCCCGGGGACGATCGACCAGGGGGCGGGCACGTAGCCGAGCTTCAAGTAGAGGTCGAGCGCCTCGGGGTCGACCGCGGCCTCGGCGAGCCCGCCGGCCAGGAGCGACTTCAATTCCGAGCCGAAGCCCAGCCGCCGGCCGTCGTCCGTGTAGTAGAGCGGCTTCTTGCCCACCCGGTCGCGGGCGAGGAGGAGCCGGCGGTTCCGGAGGTCGGCCACGGCGACGGCGAACATGCCGGAGAGCCGGGCGATGCAGCCGGTCCCCAGCTCCTCGTAGAGGTGGGCGATGACCTCGGTGTCGGAACGGGTGGCGAAGCGGTGGCCGCGGCCGACGAGCTCATTCCGCAGCTCGTGGTGGTTGTAGATCTCGCCGTTGCAGACGACCGCGACCTGCCGGTCTTCCGAGAAGAGCGGCTGGTGGCCGCCGCAGACGTCGATGATCGAGAGCCGCGCGTGGGCGAGCCCCATGGCGCCGGCCAGGTGGACGCCCTGGTCGTCCGGCCCGCGGTGGCGGAGGACGGCGACCATGCGGGCGAGCGCCTCCCCCCCAGCTTGGGAGTCGGCGCCATATTCGAAGAGCCCGGCGATCCCGCACATGTCTAGAGCCCCTTCATCCGGGCCAGGCTCCGGCCCCCCACCGCGGGCGACCCCGGAGCCGCCGGAGCCCGCCGCCACCACGGGTCCACCGCTTCCTCCACCGCCGCCTCTCCCCCCTCCTCGCGAGCCTCGGCGAGGGCGGCCGCCGCCGCCACCTCGAGGCTGACGGAGATCCCCACCAGGTGGTAGATGAGGTCGAAGTAGGCCATGTTGAGAAACAGTCCCCCGGTCATGAAGGCGACGATCGAGATCTGGAGCATCCGGGCGTAGGTCTCGACCCAGGGGGCGCCGGGGAAGCGCCGCAGCCGGTTCAAGCGAGCGAGGGTGACTCCCAGGAGCAGGACGAAGAGGATGACCCCCGGCAGGCCGCACTCGGCGAGCAGCTCCAGGTACGAGTTGTGGGAGACGTGGAAGCGATGAATGCCGTCCGAGTAGATGGGGAAGACGGTCTCCATGTTGTTGGGGCCGACCCCGAAGACCGGGTGGTCGTGGAAGATCTCCAGGGAGTTGCGCCAGGCCTGGAGCCGCCCCTGGGCCGAGTTGTCCTCCTCGTAGGAGCCGATGCTCTCCGCCCGGGCGTAGTAGTCCTCCCGGAGCTGGGGCGAGGAGAAGAGAAAAAAGGCGAGGACGCCCAAGAGCAGGATCGAGATGGCGACCAGCCGCCGCTCGGAGCGCCAGATCAGGAGGGCGCCCACGGCGCAGAGGGTGAGGAGGCCGCCGCGCGAGAAGGTGAAGAGGATGGTCAGGATGCAGAGGAAGGTCATCACCCCCGCCGTCCAGCGCAGGATCTTCGAGCGCTCGACCAAGGCGATCCCGACCAGGAGGGGCACGGTCATGTTGAGCCCCAGGGCGTAGGTGTTGTTGTCGGCCATCATGCCGCCCGGCCCCTGGTCGAAGCGGGCGCCGCCGCGGAGGAGGCCATAGAGGCCGCTCTTGGCGCCGAGGATGCCGATCGAGAGCGCGATGACGATGATGAGCAGGCTGACGCGCTTCCGGTCGCGCACCAGGCCGGTGGTGACGATGCTGATGACGATCGCCTTCCAGTAGAAGCCGTAGACGGCCGCCGCGTCGTCCGGCGACACCGCGCGCCAGGTCGTGATGCTGATCCACAGGCCGAGGAGGACCAGGAGGAAGGTCTGCACCCGCCAGGTGACGATCTTCTCGCGGCCCATGGCGAGCGCGATCCCGGCCAGCATGGCGATCGCCACCCAGGCCGAGAGCGGAGACTCCCGGCTCGACCCGAAGGCGAGCGCCTGCGGGCGCATGTAGCCCAGCCAGGAGTAGACCAGGAGCCCGAGGTAGGGCTGGAGGAGGACGACCGGGAGACTCAGGTAGACCACCGCCATCAGCAGCGTGTCACGCACTCCGGACCTCCCCACCCGCCGCTCCCGTCCCACTCGTGATGTCCGCCACACCGTTCCCGGCATTGCCGGCACTACCGGCGACATCGAGCAGGAGGTCCTCGAAACGCTTGAGGTTGGTGGACCACTTGTAGGCGTCCGCGAGACGGCCGCGGGCCGCGGCCGCCATCCGCTCGCGCAGGACGGAGTCCTCGAGGAGAGACGTGATCGCCAGCTCGAGCCCGGCGTCGTCGGCGCTCGCCAGGAGGTCTCTGCCGTTTTCGAAACCGCCCTCGGAGAGCCCGGCCTCGACGCGCTCGGAGCAGACGACCGGCAGGTTCGAGGCCATCGCCTCGAGCACCTTGTTCTGCACCCCGCGGGCGATCCGCAGGGGGGCGACGAAGACCCAGGCGCGGGCGAGGAACGGCCGGACGTCGCCCACCGCCCCCGTGACGTGGACTCCGGGCAGCTCGGCGAGCTCCCGCACCTTGCCGGCGGGCGACCGGCCGACGATCAGGAGCTCGATCTCGGGGAAGCGCAGGCGCAGCCGGGGCAGGACCTTGCGGGCGAAGTGGACGACGCCGTCGACGTTCGCGAAGTAGTCCATCTGGCCGGTGAAGATCAAGGTCGGGTGCTTCGCCTTGGGCAGGTCCAGGGGGCGGAAGAACTCGAGGTCGATGCCGTTGGCGATGGCGACCGCCGGGGCGTCCGGCGCGAAGGCGAGGAAGTCGGCGGCCTCGTTGCCGGTCGCCAGGACGACCTTGGCGAAGCTGCGGCCCGCCGCCGCCTCGTAGGCCTGGAGGCGGCGCGCCTCCAAGGCGTAGACCGGCCGCAGGATGGGGGCGGCATAGCGCGCGTACTGCTCCCACTTGGCGGAGTCGACGTCGACCATGTCGAGCACCCGCGGCACCCCGGCCGCGAGCTCGGCGTAGGGAGCGGTCGAGGAGCTGTAGGCGACAACGACGTCGAAGCGCTTCAGCCGCGCGAGCTCCGTCACCCGCCGCTCCAGGGAGCGCGAGGAGAAGAAGGCCATGGTGAGCGGCCGCTTGCCGGCGAGCGAGGCGCCGGCGCGGAGGAAGCCGGCCTCGCGCGACACCGGGAAGACCTCCACCTCCTCGCACAGCTCGCGGAGGCCGGCGAGGTCGGGCACCGGCCCGTCCGCCAGGGTCAGGAGGTGGATCCGGTGGCGCTCGGCGAGCGCCCGGATCTGATGGAAGGCGCGGATCTTGTCCCCCTTGTCCGGCGGGTAGGGGACGCGATGGCAGATGTAGAGGATCGACAGGCTCCGCTGGCCCCCGTGCTGGCCGCTTCTCCGAAACGAGGTGAGCTCACTGTGTGTCATCGGGCACCTCTCCCCAGAAGCACGATCCGCGCTGTCGAGAGCAGGATGGAGACGTCCAGGAACAGAGAAATATTTTTGATGTAGTAGAGATCATACTTGAGTTTCTCGATCGACTCCTCGAACGACGAGGCGTAGGGGGCTTTGACCTGCGCCCAGCCGGTCAGACCGGGGCGGACCACCAGGCGCTGCTCGTAAAAGGCGTTCTTCTCCTTCAACTGCTGGACGAAATGATCGCGCTCCGGCCGCGGCCCCACGAGGCTCATGTCGCCGACCAGCACGTTCCAGAGCTGGGGGAGCTCGTCCAGGCGGGTCTTGCGGATGAAGCGCCCGGTCCGGGTCACCCGGGGGTCGTCGGTCACCGCCCAGCGGGCGCCCGCCGCCTCGGCGTCCTGCCGCATCGAGCGGAACTTCCAGAGGATGAACGGCCGGCCGCCGCGCCCCACCCGCTCCTGGCGGAAGAAGACCGGGCCCGGCGAGTCGAGGCGGACGGCGAGCGCCACCAGGGCCATGAGCGGGGCGGCTAAGAGGAGCCCGATGCCCGCCGCCGTCAGGTCGAGAAAGCGCTTGCCGAAGAGGACGCCGGGGGAGACCACGAAGCCGTCCGAGAAGATCAGCCAGGACTTGCGGAGCCCCTCGACCATGATCTTGCCGGTGAGCTGCTCGTAGTAGGAGGAGCCCTCCTGCACCCTTATCCCCGAGGTCTTGCAGGCCAGAAGGGCGTCCATGCTGATGCTGCCGCGGGAGTCTCCCGGCGCCACCACCACCCGGGTCACCCCGTGCGCCATGGCGAGATCGCGGCACTGCCTTGTGGTGCCGATGACCCGCGGGTTGAGCAGGCTCACCCCCTGGAGCTTCGGGTCGTCGTCGAGGAAGCCGACGATCCGGTAGCCCATGTGCTTGCGGTGCAGGATCTCGCGCGCCAGCTCGATCGCCTTCTCGCCGCTGCCGACGATCAGCACCCGCTCGGCGAAGCTCTCGGAGAGGACGACGTAGCGCAGGAGGATGCGCCAGACCGTCACCGTCGTCCCCGCGTTCAGGATGGCGAGGGCGAAGACGCCGCGGCCGATCTGGAACTCGGGGACGAGGAAGTAGATGGCCCACAGGGCGACCGAGGCGAGAGTGAAGGCGCGCAGCAGGCGGACGAACATGATGCGCGACGAGATCTGCTCGCCGAAGTCGTAGAGGCCGTTGATGTAGAGGGCGAGCAGGCCGACCCCGGCGAAGACCAGCCCCTCCAGGGTGAGGATCGGCTTCGGCGGGTGGTGGCCGTTGCCCAGCATGACGAGCCGGATCCAGGTCCCCACGTAGACCGAGAGGAAAAGGAGCGGCCCCTCGACCCCCAGGGAGAGGAAGGCCGGCAGGGACCAGTAACGATTGAACAGTCGGATCAAGGCCGCTCCACCGCTTCGCCTAGTAGTAGGACCGGTAGCCGCGCCGCGGGGTCCGCACGCCGTTGAAGGCGACGCCGATGAGCTTCTCCGGGCCCAGGGTCTGGAACGCCCGCTCGATCTCCTTCTTCTTGCTCTGCCCCGCCCGCACGACGAGGACGGAGCCGTCCGAACGGGCGGCGAGCGAGCGGGCGCTGGCGAGGAGCGCCATGGGCGGCGAATCGATGACGACGATCTCGTAGGCGGCCCGCATCTCGGTCAGCACCTCCGACATGCGGCGCCCGGAGATGACGTCGCCGGGAGCCTTGTCGACGCCGGAGGTGAGGACGTCCAGGCTGGTGCCGACGACCCCCACGACCGCCTCGGCCAGGGGGAGCCGGCGCTCGATGAGCTGCAGGAGCCCCGGGCGGGCGGGGTCCTCGGGGTCCAGATAGGTGTAGAGCTGCGGCCGCCAGAGGTCGGCCTCGACCAGGAGCACCCGCCGCTCCTCGCCGCGGGCGAGCGCGAGCGAGAGGTTGAGGCTCGTGAGGGTCTTGCCCGCCCCCTCCTCGGCGCTCGTCACCGTCAGGGCGTAGCCCCAGGTCCCGATCGGGTTGACCCGCTCCTCGACCTGCACCGCCAAAGCCCGGTACTGCTCGGCGGCGAAGGAGGGCGGCGACATGTGGGTGATGACCGGCGCGTCCTCGCGCAGACGCACCCGGTTCATCGGCAGGACCTCCCTGCCGCCGCCCCGCAGCGGGAGATCGTGAGGTCCGGTAAAGAGCGGCATGTCCATCGTCAGCTCCTCTTCCTGATCCCGCCCGCGGCGCGGGCGGTGCCGGCGTCTCTGCCGGCTTTGGCGGCATTGGCGGCGGCGCTCGCGGCATTCGCGCTACCGACCATGGGGATGGTGGCCAGGATCGGCACTCCGGGGAAGGCCGCCTGCAGCGACTCGGGGTCGGCGTAGGTGTGATCGGTCTGCTCGCGCAGGAGGGCGAGGGCGATGCCGGCGACCCCGCCGCCGGCCAGGCCGGCCAGCCAGATCAGCAGCTTGTTCGGCCCCGACGGCACGTCGGGCGGGATCGCCTTCTCCAAGATCCTGAACTGCTCGCCCTGCTGGCTCTTCTCCAGGTTCTCGGCGAGGTGGGCGTTGATCCGCTTCTCGAGCAGCGAGTCGTAGGACTTCTTGATGTTGTCGTAGTCGCGGGTGAGCCCCAGGAGCTGCTGCTCGATCCGCGGCACGTTTTCGAGGCGCCCCTGGAGGCCGGCGATCTGGGTGAGGATGCGCTCGCGCTCGCTCCCCAGGCTCCTGATCTCCATGTCGACACCGTCGAGCTCCGAGCGCAGGATCGGGTCCACCTTGGGGAGGGCGGGCGCCGGCTCCTCCTCGATGACGGGGGGCGGGGCGCTCTTCTTCTCCCGCTCCTGCTTCTCCAGGGCGGCGACCTCCTCGCGCTTGCGGATGACGTCCGGATGCTTCTCGGTGTACTGGCCGAGGAGGGCCGCGAGCTCCGCCCGCGCGAGGTCGAGGCGCGACGGCGGCGGCGGGGCGGCCGGGCCCACGTTGATCCTCTGCGGCGCGACCGCCTCCCGGCCGTGGGCGATCTGGCCCTGGATGTAGAGCTTGCGCTGCTCGGCCTTGTCGAGCGCCGCCATGTCGATCTCGAGCTTCGACTGCAGGGTCTCGATCGTCCGCAGGTTGGTCTCGCTCTGCTCCGGCAGCTGGCCCATGTAGGCGCGCTTGAAGGCCGCGATCCGTCCCTCCTGGATCTCCAGGCGCTTCTTGGTCTCTTCGAGCTCGCTTTCGAGGAACGTCGAGGTGCCCTGGGCCTGGGTCTCGCGCTGCTTCAGGCTGTCGTCGATGAAGAGCTCGGCGACCCGGTTGGCCGCCTGCGCCGTCTTCACCGGGTCGCTGTAGTGGAAGAGGATGCTGAAGATCGAGTCGCCCTGCTTCTGGACCTTCATGTCCCGGCGCGCGCGCTCGACGGCATCGGCCATCGACTTCTGCTTGCGGAGCTCGGGATAGAGGCCGAGCTCGGCGATCAGCCGCTCCAGGTTCTCGCGGTTGCTGACCTGCTGCTCGATGGTGCGGATCCTGTCCTCCATCGAGGTCGTCACAGTCGCCTTGACGTAGTCGGCCGGCACCTTCTGCTTCTCGACCATGACGAGGGTGCCCGCCTCGTAGGTCGGCGGCAGGACGCGGATCAGCGCGTAGGCGGCGCCCAGTCCGAGGAGGATGGGCAGCAGGATCCAACCTGGGCGCCGCCATACGGCGCGCACCAGCTCACGGAGTGTGAGGTTCGCCATTCTGTGCTCCTTGCTGTACGCCTTGCTCGCCCGGGATCACCGGCGTCTCGCCCGTGCTGTAGATCACCAGGGCCAGACCGACGAAGAAACGGTTGTAGGAAAGATTGCCGAAGCCGGGCAGGTCCGAGCGCTGCCAGATCCGCGAGTAGCTGCCGTGCAGGCGGCCGCGGTCGCCGAAGCTCCAGGAGGCCTCGAAAGTGCCGGCGGCGAAGTCGACCAGCCGGCGGTCGTTGCCGGCGCTGCCCACGGGCAGCGGGGTGACCCGGTTCCGGTTCTCGAAATCGTTGCTCCGCGCGCCGTTTACGCTCAACCCCATGTTCAGGCGCCGGCCGACCGTGGTGACGCCGAGGACCGCGTCGTCGAGGACCACCGGGCGGCCGATCCCCGCTCCGGGGGAGACGCCATGGCTGTAGCTCGCGTTCCAGCGGTAGAGCTGGCCCTGGCGGGAGAGGTCGATCAGGCCCTGGACGCCGCTCTGGCGCTGTCGGGGCACGCCCGCGACCTCCTGCGACGAGAGGGTGAAGCCGCCGATCTCGAGGTGGAGGGAGTTGCCGCGGGCGTAGGTTGTCCGGTAGCCGGCGGTCCCCGTCGTCACGTGCGCCGAGCGGCCGGCGCCCAGGCGGTAGAAGGCTGTCGCGGCCCGGATCTCGGCATCGCGCTGCTCGTCGATGTGGAAGCGCAGCCCGGTCCGCCCCTCCGCCCCCCGGCTGTTCTCGAGAGCCGGGTCGTCGAAGTTGCGGACGAAGGCGTTGCCGCCGACCAGGAAGACGACGCTCCGGGTGATGTCGGTGTCGAGCTCGGCGTCGGTCTCCTCGATGAGCTGGTTGCCGCGCCGGGGCACCGCCACCGTGTCGGGGAGAGTGGGGCCGAAAAGCTCCAGAGTCGGGCTGGAGACCAGCCGCTCGGAGAGGCGGAGGACCGAACGCCGGGAGAGCTGGCCGGTCAGGCCGAAGCTCAGCCGGTGGGAGACTCCCGAGATGGTCCCGGTGTCCTTGTGGTTCAAGGTCCCCTCGTAGAAGGGGTTGTAGATGAGGGCGAGCTCCAGGCGCGGCAGCGCGTAGGAGAGGTTCAAGTTGAACCCCCCCTGTCCGAAGAGCACCGATTGCGAGCGCAGGGTGCCGTCGGCGTTCAAGGGAGCGTTCCGCGGCACGTAGTTGCCCTCGCTCCTCACCCCCGCGTCGGCCTCGAGGAGCACGCGGAGCTGCCCGGCTGCCAGCGCGGGCTGGGCGAACAGGACGAGCGTCAGGGGAAGGACGGCCAGACGCCATCCGTGCGCCACTCCCTTCAGCAAGGTTCTCTCCTCCCTCATCGCATGCACCCTCGCGTTAAAAAAAGAAAAGGGGATCGTCGCGGTCAGTAGTCCATCCCAAGATGCCAGGTCCGGCGCAACCGATTCTCCGCTTGTGAATTGCAAGAGGAATGCCATGGATACCCGAGCCCGAGGCGCGCCAGAAGAACGTGCCATGCCTGGCGACGACCGGGCTGGGCCACCGCTTCACGGCAGGCCCTGGCATGAGCTCAGTTGTAGCTTTTACCGGACGTTGACAGCAGGATCATACCAGAGGTAAACGCCAGAAACAAATGACGATAGGGCTACGGAACGATCAGCGTATCGCCCGGCTGGAGGATGAGGTTGTCCTCCGGATGGCGGCCCTTGATGATGCCGGCGAGATCCATCTCGAAGCGCCGGTCCTTGCCCTGGCGGTCGCGGAGGACGACGACGCGGCCCTTGGCATAGGGCGTCAGGCCGCCGGCGAGCGCCAGGGCCTGCATCAGCTTGGTATGCGGGCGCAGGTCGTAGGCGCCGGGCTTCGTCACCTCGCCGGTAACGAAGATCTTCTGCGAATTGATCTCCTTGATGACCACCGAGACGCTGGGGGCGGTGATGTACTGGCGGAAGCCCTCGGAGAGCGACTGCTTCATGGCGAGCGGGGTCATCCCGGCGGCCTGGACGTCGCCCAGGAGAGGGACCGAGACGCGGCCGTCCGGACGCACCGGGACGGTGACGGTCAGGTCGGGGTTCTTCCAGACGGCGATCTCGACGACGTCGCCGATGCCGAGCACGTAGGCGTCCGCCGGATCGCCCTCGGCCCGGACCTTGACCTGCGGGGCCTCCGGGGCATCTATAACCGCCATCGCCGCCGCTCCCGGCAGGAGCACGGCGAGCAGAAGCACAATCGTCCTGGACTTGATCTCCATTCGAATACCTCCTCTTCCGAGTGCTGTCGCAACTCTCGGCCCTTTCGAGGCTGCAAGAAGCATTCCTGGCGGCACGGGAGGGCCCGACATGGCCCGCTCCTTGCATTTTGCCCGCCGCGGAGAAGTGTTTTCGATTCCCGAGGGAGCTTCCGATGAAACGGCGTCTGCTCGATTGGATCGTCTGCCCCCAGTGCGGGGAGCGGCCGCGCCTCGCGGTCTGGAGTGAGGAGAAGGTGCCGCTGCCCGGCCCCGTACGTACCCCGGCCTGCAGCTCCTACTGCGCGCGCCACGACGTGCCGCGGCCGCAGGAGATCGAACCGCCGCCCGACTGTGCCACCTGCTTTAAGGAGGAGGTCCTCGAAGGGGCGCTCTCCTGCGTCTGCGGCGGGATCTACCCGATCCTGGACGGCATCCCGCGGCTGGTGCCCAACGCCGCCACCGAGTACGCCGCCTTCTTCGCGCGCCATGGGCTGGGGGATGCCAAAACGGCGAAACCCGCGACTCCCCCCAAACGCGATACCCCTGCGGTCGTCGGCGCCGCGGACCTGGACGCGCGGAGCGAGAAGAGCTTCCGGCTGCAGTGGAAGATCTACCGCGACGGCGACTTGACCTGGTTCAAGGACGACTCGGGGCTCCGCAAGAAGGAGTTCCTCTACAACCTGGGAGTCACCGCCGAGGAGCTGCCGGGGAAGACCCTCCTGGACGCCGGCTGCGGCAACGGCGAGCTCACCCGCTCGGTCGCCGAGTACGGCCTGGAGATCGTCGCCATGGACTTCTCCCGGAGCGTCGAGGGGGCGCGGCGGCGGCTCTTCGAGAAGGGTTTCCCGGTCTCCCACCGGGTGCACTACATCCAGGGCGACGTCTTCGCGCCGCCGCTCCTGCCGGCGAGCTTCGACCTGGTCCACACCTCGGGCGTCCTCCACCACACGCCGAGCACCTACCGCGCCTTCCGCTCGGTGGCCAGGGAGCCGAAGCCCGGCGGCAAGCTCTACGTCCAGCTCTACCGCCGCCGGGAGGCCTGGGTGAACGCCATCAACGTCACCCTCCGCGCGGTGACGACCAAGCTCCCCATGCGCCTCCTCTACGGCCTCTGCTACGCCGCCTCGCCCCTCCACGCGGCGGCCTCCCGGCTCGTCCACCGCCTCCGCCACGAGCCGCCCCCGCCGCGCTCGACGGCGCGCGAACGGGCGGTCCAGATGTTCGACAACTACAGCCCACGCTACCAGTACCGCCACACGGTGCCGGAGATCGTGCAGCTCTTCGAGAACGCCGGCTACGAGGACGTCCGCGACGTCACCCTCCCCAACGAGGCCCGGCACATGCTGGCGGTCCTGGGGACCCGGAGGGCCGAGATCGGCCAGGCGGCGGCGCGGCCGGAGGCGCGGGAAGCGCGGCAGAACCGGATGGCGGGGTGATGTCGCCCGACACACGGCGACATAGGCCGACATAACAGGCCCTCACACCCCGGCCCCCTCTCCCGACCCGCCCTCCCTCCCCCGGGAGAGGGGGAGAAAGGCAAGACGAGACGCCGCTTCCTACGTGCTCAGCTCCCCTCTCCCGGCGGTCTGGGTGGTGGGCCGGGAGAGGGGCCGGGGGTGAGGGTCCCCATCGATGAACTTGCGGTGCCACTCCTCCAGCACGAGGAGCTGCCAGAGCACCCGGTGGTGGTCGCGGGTTCCCGCCAGGTGCTCACCCACCAGCCGGCGCACCTCCTCCGGCCGGAAGTAGCCGCGGTCCATGGCGCGCTCGCTCCCCAGGACGTCCGCCACGTACTCCTTCATCTCGCCCTTGAACATGTGGGCGAGCGGCGTCGGGAAGCCCATCTTCGGCCGGTAGAGGATCTCCTTCGGCAGATAGGGCTCCATGGCCTTCTTCAGGATGTACTTGGTGGTCAGGCCGCGGACCTTCAGGCGCGCCGGGATGCGGGCGCCGAGCTCGACCAGGCGGTGGTCGAGGAAGGGGACCCGCAGCTCCAGCGAGCAGGCCATGGTCATCTTGTCGGCCTTGATCAGGAGGTCGTCGACGAGCCAGCTCTTGACGTCCAATCCCATCATGCGCGAGATCGCGTCCCGCCCCTCGGTCTTCTCGTAGTAGCGGGAGACCAGCCCCGGCATCGCCGAGCCGTTGAAAAGTTTTCTCACCTCGGGCCGGTAGAGCGCCTCTTTGCCCGGCGACTCGTAGAAGGAGACCCCGGCGTAGCGCTCGGGGAGGGGCAGCCGGGAGAGGTGGGTGTACTTCCCCCACTTGCCGCCCAGCCGTTCGAGGAGCGGGTTGATCACCCCGTTCCTGAGCGGCGCCGGGATGCGGCGGTAGCGCTCCAGGGCCTGCATGTAGGAGTAGATGGGATAGCCGCCGAAGACCTCGTCCGACCCCTCGCCCGAGAGGACGACGACGACCCGCTCGCGGGCGAGCCGGGCGACCTTGTAGAGCGAGATGGCCGCCGCTTCGGTGACCGGCTCCTCCATGTGGTCGACGAGCGACGGGATGAAGTCGCGGAACTCCCCCGGCGTGACGTAGACCTCGTGGTGCCGGGTGTGGAACTTCTCCGCCACCTGCCGCGCGTAGCGGGTCTCGTCGAACTCCGGCCCGAAGTCGTAGGCGACCGTGAAGGTCTCGATGTCCCGCACCCCCAGCTCGTGCATCAGGGCGACGACGGCGGAGGAATCGACCCCGCCGGAGAGAAAGACCCCGAGCGGCACGTCGCTCCGCAGCTGGAGACGGACGGCGTCGCGGAGGAGCGCCGTGACCTCCTCCAGGCAGTCGGCCTCGGTCATCGCCTGCGGCTTGGGGTCCAGGTCCCAGTACTGGAAGAGCTCCGCCCGGCCGTTCTCGATCTTCATCGCCCAGCCCGGCTGGAGCTTCTGGATGCCGCGGAACATCGTCCGCTCGGTCGGCACGTAGCCGACGCTCATGTAGGCGTCGAGCATCTCCGGGTCGACCTCCGCCCGCACCCCGGGGACGGCCAGGAGCGCCTTGATCTCCGAGGCGAAGGCGATGCCGTCGGCGGTCCAGGTGTAGTAGAGGGGTTTGATGCCCAGCCGGTCGCGGGCGAGGAGGAGCCGGCGCCGCGAGCGGTCCCAGAGGGCGAAGGCGAACATTCCGTTCAGCCGTTCGAGGAAGGCGTCGCCGTGCTCCTCGTAGAGGTGGAGGAGGACCTCGGTGTCGGTCTTGGTGCGGAACTCGTGGCCCCGCGCCGCCAGGTCCTCTTTCAGCTCGAGGAAGTTGTAGACCTCGCCGTTGTAG
>JAXDLD010000029.1:0-8211 GCA_034666805.1 Acidobacteriota bacterium | reverse complement strand
ACGCCACGGTGGTGATCGGGGCCGAGGGGGTGGTCCGGGGCCCGGTTTCCGGGCGGGTGGTCAAGGTGGCGGGCAGGGTGACAGGCAACGTGCGCGGTTCCGACCGGGTGGAGGTCGGGCCGGCGGCGACCCTGGAGGGGGACATCTCGGCACCGCGGGTGGTGATCGCGGAGGGGGCCTTCTTCAAGGGCAAGGTCGAGATGCAAGGCGAAAAATCGAAGCCAGGCCGCCCGCAGCCGGCGGCCGAACCGAAGAGGGAGCCCTAAGCGTGCGGATCGGAATCCCCAAGGAAATCAAGGATCACGAGTACCGGGTCGGGATGATCCCGGCCGGTGTGCACGCCCTGGTCCAGGGCGGTCACGAGGTGTGGGTCGAGCAGGGAGCGGGGCTGGGCAGCGGCATCGCCGACGCCCAGTACGCGGAGGCCGGGGCGACGCTCGTCCCTGACGCGGCCACGGTCTGGGCCCAGGAGATGGTGATCAAGGTCAAGGAGCCGGTCGAGCCGGAATACGCGCTCCTCCACTCCGGGCAGGTGCTCTTCACCTACCTGCATCTGGCGCCTCTCCCCAAGCTCACCGACGTGCTCCTCGAGCGGCAGGTGACCGGCATCGCCTATGAGACGATCGTCGACTCCGAGGGGCGCCTGCCGCTCCTGACGCCGATGTCCGAGGTCGCCGGGCGGATGGCGGTGCAGGTGGGCGCGAGCTTCCTCCAGAAGATCCATGGCGGCCGCGGCACGCTGCTCCCCGGGGTCCCCGGGGTGCCGCCCGGCGACGTGGTGGTGATCGGCGGCGGCATCGTGGGCCTGAACTCGATCAAGATGGCGATCGGGCTCGGCGCCAACGTCACCCTGCTCGACACCAACCTGGACCGCCTGCGGTTCATCGACGACCTCTTCCATGGCGCCGTCATCACCCTGGCCTCCAACCACCACAACCTGATGGCGGCGCTCCGCCGCGCCGACCTCCTGATCGGCGCCGTCCTGATCCCCGGCCGCGCCGCGCCGAAGCTGGTGACCCGCGAGATGCTCAAGTACATGAAGGAAGGGGCGGTCATCGTCGATGTCGCAGTCGACCAGGGGGGGTGCTTCGAAACGACCCATCCCACGACCCACTCCGACCCCACCTACATGGTCGACGGCATCGTCCACTACTGCGTGGCGAACATGCCGGGGGCCGTGCCGCGCACCTCGACCTTCGCCCTGAACAACGCCACCCTGCCCTATTCGATCTCCCTCGCCAACAAGGGGATGGAGCGGGCGGTGCGCGAGGACCCCGGGCTCTGGGCCGGCGTCAACACCTACCGTGGTCACATCACCTGCAAACCGGTGGCGGACTCCCTAGGCCGGGAGTGGCAGCCGCTGGAAAAGCTCCTCTAGGGGCGGAAACCCCGCCCCCGTCCCCCCTTCCCACAGCTCCTTCAAATCCGCTGGCACCGGCGCCTCGAAGGCCAGCGGCTCGCCCGTCGTGGGATGGCGGAAGGCGAGACGGAAGGCGTGGAGGGCGGGCCGGGGGAAGCTGCGGAGCCGCTCCTGGAGGGGGCGCGGCAGGGCCTTCCAGCGCGCCTCGCCGTAGACCGGGTCGCCGACCAGAGGGTGGCCGATGCTCTTCAGATGGACCCGGATCTGGTGGGTGCGGCCGGTTTTCAGGTCGAGCGCCAGGAGGGCGATCCCGGCCCCTGTGGCCAAGATCTCATAGCCGGTCGAGGCCGGGCGGCCGTCCGGGCGCACCGTCATCTCCTTGCGCCGCGACGGGTGGCGGCCGATGGGCTCCGTGATGCTGCCGACTGGCGGCCGAGGGGTGCCGTAGGCGATGGCGAGATAGCGCTTGCTGACATTCCGGGCGGCGAAGTCGCGGGAGAGCCGGTCGTAGGCCCGGGCGGTGCGCGCCACCACCATGACCCCGCTGGTGTCGCGGTCCAGCCGGTGGACGATGCCGGGGCGGCCGGGGCCGCCGACCCCGGCCATCTCGGGGTAGTGAGCGAGCAGGCGGTGGGCGAGGGTGCCGCTCGGGCGCCCCGCCCCGGGGTGGACGGTCAGGCCGGCCGGCTTGGCGAGGACGACCAACTCGGGATCCGCGTAGAGGATGTCGAGGTCGCCCGCCTCCGCCACCACCCGCTCCTCCCGCGGCTCCTCCGGCTCGCAGTCGACGGTGTCGCCGGCCGCGACCTCCTGGGAGGGCTTGGCGGGAGCGCCGTTGATCCGCACCCGGCCGTCTCGGATCCAGTGCTGAACCCGGTTGCGAGGCAGGTCGAGCCGGGCCGCGACGTAGCGGTCGAGGCGGTTTCCCGCGGCTGCGGGGTCGACGGTCCAGGAGGCGGTCACGATAGGGAGGGATGGCGGGGGCGTCGAGCGGCTTAGCCCGGGCTCCCGGCCCCCGTCCCCGCCGGCGGAGCCGCCGAGGCGTTGGGGCTCTTGTGCAGCCGCAGGCTGTCGTACGCCATCAGGGCGATGCCGACCGAGATCGCGCTGTCGGCGACGTTGAAGGCCGGCCAGTGATGGAGGCCCACATAGACGTCGATGAAGTCGGTGACCGCGCCGGCCACCACCCGGTCGATCAGGTTGCCCACCGCGCCGCCCACCACCAGGGCGAGGGCCACCAAGAGCAGCCGGTCGCGGGACGGGGTGAACCAGAAGTAGACGCCGACCGCGGTCAGGGCGGCGAGGCCCAGGAGGGTCAAGAGCCAGCTCCCGCCGGTCATCCCCTGGGCGGCGAAGAGGCCGAAGGCGACTCCGGTGTTGCGGACGTGGGTGAGGTTCAAGAGGCCGGCCACGAGCGGCTCGCTGGCATGGTCGGGCAGGTGCATCTCGACCAGCCACTTGGTCCACTGGTCGGCGACGAGGACGGCCAGGGAGACGAAGAGGTAGCGCAGCTTGTAGAAGCCGGCGGCGACATCGCTCTGGGTGCCGCGCGCGGGACGGATCTCGGCGGGGAGGTCAGGGTTCACGTCGGGCAGCTCCTGGCGATGGGATTTGGGCGGGGGGGTATGGGCGGATTGGCAACCGTGGGAAGGCCAGGGTGGCGGCGCGCATGAGCTCGGGGAGCCGGGAGACCTCCTGGAAGAGGCGGATCCCCGCCGCTCCGGCGGCGCCCGCCGCGGCGACCTCGTCGAGCCGCTCTAGTGTAACCCCGCCCAGGGCGTAGACGGGAATGCCGGCGGCGGCGGCCCGGGCCAGGCCGCCCAGGCCGGGCGGCGCTCCGTAGCGCTCCTTCCCGGGGGTGGGGTAGACGGGGCCGAAGGTGACGTAGTCGGCCCCCGCCTCCCGGGCCGCCACCACCTCCTCCACCCGGTGGGTCGAGCGGCCGAGGAGCGGCCGCGGGCCGAAACGTTGCCGCAAAGGCGCGACCGGCACCCCGTCGGCGGGGAGGTGGACGCCGTCGGCACCGGCGGCGAGCGCCACGTCCAGCCGGCCGTTGACGAGCAGCCGGGCGGGCGGCGGGAAGAGGGATCGGGCGAGGCGGGCGAGGCCGTAGAGGGCGCGGTCGTCGAGGTCCTTCTCGCGGAGCATGAGGCCGTCCACCCCGGCGGCGGCGAGTTGCCCCAGCCATCGGTTGAGGTGCTCCTCGCCGAGGCTCGCCCGGTCGCTCACCGCCAGCAGCCGGAAGAGCATGCCGTCAGGTGCGCCGCCGCCAGGGGAGGAGGGCCTGGAGGTCGTTGGCGCCCCACACCAGGTGGACGAGGCCGAAGCCGGAGACGGCGCCGCGGAAGACGGGGTGCAGGAAGACCGCCCCCAGGGCGCCGAGCGGAAGATGGGAGAGCGTGCGAGCCCACATCGGGCCCCAGGGCGCGAGGATGAGGAAGACCCCGGCCTCGACGCAGTAGAGGACGAAGAGGATGCGGAACACCGTGTCGGATCGCATGCGAGGGCAGATTGTAGCCCGCGCCGGGGCCAGGGCACGAAAAAGGGCACCCGCGGTCCGCGGGTGCCCTGCTTTTCAGTGGCCGTGGTGCTCCGGCGGCTTCTGGGCCGGGCGCTCCGGCGGCTGTGGGGCGGGACGCTCCGGCTGCCGCTGCTGCGGCGGTGGTGGGCTGTAGCGCGGGGCCGGTGGCGGGTTGTACCGCGGCGGCGGGGGCGGCGAGTAGCTCTGGGGCGGCGGCGTATACCGCGGAGGCGGCGGCGTAGAACGGGGTGCCGGCTCCGGCCGCTGCCCCCGGTTGGGCTGGCTGGGCTGCTGGCCGCGGGGAGCCTGGGGCTGGGCCGGGACCTCCCGCCAGCGGTTGCGCTGACCCTCTACGGGCGAGGGGGCTGGGGTGCCGCGCGGCGTCGCTGGGGTCGCGGGCGTGCCCGTGCGATCCCAGGCGTGAGTCGCCGGCCGCTCCGCTCGGTTGCCGGCGTCGGGCCGTGGAACGGTGCGCGGGATCTCGCGCGGGACGCCGGCCTGGCGATCCCAGGTATGCGGCGTGGCCGCCGCGGCCGGCGGGATGGACGGCTGGTTCCGCTCGTTGCGTCCGAAGCGGCCCCCGTGATCGCCGCGGTCGCCGCGATCTAAAGCCGCCGTCCCCGCTGGCCCTGTCCCCAGAGTGACCGGGCGCAGCGGCGTGCCGGAGAAGCGGCCCCGGTCCGGGGTGTCGTCGGTCACCGCCCGCAGCACCTGTGGCGGCAGGTTGGGCTTGCGCGCCACGAAGGAGGTCACGTCGGGCAGGTTGCCGCCGCCCCGCAAGGGGTTGCCGGCGCGGTTGCGGAGCAGGTTCAAGACCTGGTCCGGATGGTTCCAGCGGCCCGGGGTGATGCCGCGGGTGTCGGTGGTGATGATGCCCCGCGGCAGCTCGGCCGTCCGCATGTCGCCGCGGAGGTCGCCCTGCACGCCGCCGCGGCCGTGCCCCTTGCCCCGCTCGTCACCCTCGCGGCCCTGGCGCACCCAGCGGCCGAGGTCGCGGTGGCCGAAGTGGTGGGAGTCGACGAAGTTCCACCTCCCGAACAGGTCCCAGTCGCCGCCGGCCCAGCCGTAGACACCATGGCGGAAGGCGGGGTCGCGGTAGTGCCGGCCATACCAGCCGGTGTAGTAGCCGACCGGGCACCAGCCGATCTGGCTCGGCCCCCAGTACCAGTAGACCCAGGCCGGCGAGTAGACGTAGCCTGGCGCCCAGACCCAGCCGTAGCCGTCCAGGTAGTCCCAGGAGCCGTAGTGATAGGGCACCCAGCCCCAGGGCTCGGTCGCCACCCAGGTCAGGCCGCTCGGGGTGGGGGTCCAGTAGCCGTCGGTGAAGGGCCGCCAGCCCCCCTCGACGGTCGGCCGCCAGTAGTGCTGGTTGTTGACCTCGATCCAGGAGCCGTAGCGGCCGAGCGGGGCGCCGGCGTAGGACAGGCGCTCGTCGAGATAGCCATTCCCCCGATTGCCGGCCACCTGGGTCTCCAGGTCCCGGCCCCAGCGCTCGACGGCGTCGTAGCCGCTCGCCTGGGCGACATCGGTGCGGGCGTTCTCCGTGCCCTCGACGTGCGCCTCCTCGTCGGCCCGCACCCGGACGGAGCCGCGGTCGGTCACCACCTCGGCGGTGCCGCGGCGGACGACAACCCCGCTCCAATTCCCCTGGTCGGAGGTGATCCGGTAGCTGCCCGGATATTGGATGTAGACGGTGGCGTTGGGGGTGTCGACGCGCGGCAGCTCGTCGCCCAGGCTGTCCTGGACGACGACGAGCTGAAAGTTGCCCTCTTCGAGCCGCAGCCGGGTCGACCGGCCGTTCGTGTCGGGAGTCCCGGCGAGCTGGGCGAGGAGGATCTCGCTGCCGCCGTCCAGGCGCAGCAGGTTGCGGTCCGAGAGGACGATCTCGACCCGCCCGCGCTCGGCGACGAAGACCCGGTCGCCCGGCATCACCGGCTGATTGACCGCGGCGGCACTCCGGGTTCCACTGCCGGCCTCGACCACGGTGGCCGAGCCCTCGACGATCCGGAAGTAGCCGTAGCTGCCCTGGCTCGCGTTGTCGGAGATCCGTGCGGTTTCGGTATCGGCCTGGGCGTTTGCGACATCGGCCATACCGGCGATACCGACGCCCAGCAGGAGCGCCAGGGCGATCCCCAGGATCGGCCGCGGCGGAATTCTCTCGGGTGTGAACATTGCGTCTCCCTGTCTTCCTTAGCCTTCCGGCTCTGTCTTCTGGCTCTGTAAAGAGCAACTTCCGGACCAGGGGTCGTCATTCCCCGAAACTCCACAATCCCCGCCACTTGGCTATAATGTCCCGCGCTCCACTGTCCCCAGGAGTCGTCACGGCCGTCCTCTGGCGGCCGCAGGGGGCGGCGTGAGCGAGGGAGGCGATCCCACCGTGGGCATCAAGAGCTGGTTCGGGGGCGGCGCCAAGCAGACGCCCCAAGAATATACGATCGACGACCTGGTCGTCCTCGAGCGCTACGAGGAGGCGGGAGACCGGCTGCGCGCCAAGCTCAAGACCAACCCCGAGGACCTGCATACCCGGCTCAAGCTGGCCGAGGTCTACACCCAGCTGAAGCAGCACGAGAAGGCGGTCGACGAGTACGGCTTCGTCGCCGAGGAGTATGCGAGCGACGGCTTCTACGACAAGGGGATCGCCCTCCTCTCGAAGGCCATGAGGCTCGCCCCGCTCGACACCTCCCTGCGCTTCAAGGTCGACAAGCTGCAGCGCGAGAAGAGCATGGAGCAGGTGCGCGCCCTGGCCCTGGAGGGGTTGCGGGCGGCGGGCGGCCAGCGGGCGGGGACCTCGGCGCTCCAGCTCGGCCGGCTGTGGCACCACCTGGTGGGGAGCACCCTCGTGCAGCACCTCTCCGGCGAGCAGTTGAAGCGCCTGTTCTCGACCATGGAGCTGATCGAGCTGCCGGTGGGGACGACGATCGCCGCCGAGGGGAGCCGGGAGGCCTTCCTCCTCCTCCTCGTCCAGGGCCTGGCCGAGGTCTCCGTCCCCGCCAACGACGGCCGGAGCACCGTGCTCCGCAGCTTCACCTCGGGCGACATCATCGGCGAGGCCGCCCTCCTGGAGCGCGGGGTCTGGCCGGCGGACTATAAGGTGACCGAGACGATCCTCGCCCTCAAGCTCACCCGCGAGGGGCTGGAGAAGAGCCTGGTCGGCAACGCCGACCCGCGCGCCTTCCTGGATGCCCTCCGCGAGCAGCACAACGACCGCGACGTGGCCGCCTCGCTCCGCCGGTTGCAGGCGGGGGCTTAAAGAAAGATGTCGATCCTCGCCATCCGCCTCTACCCGGACCCGGTGCTCCGCGCCCGCAGCCGCGAGGTGACCCGATTCGACCCGGAGTTCGATAAGCTAGTCGCCGACATGATCGAGACCATGCATGCCGCCCCCGGAGTGGGCCTGGCCGCGCCCCAGGTCGGGGCCGAGTCCCGGGTCGCCGTCGTCGACGTCTCCGTGGGCAAGGACCCGCAGCAGCTCTACGTCCTCGTCAACCCCGAGCTGGTGGAGAGCGCGGGCGCCGAGACGGACGTCGAGGGCTGCCTCTCCCTCCCTGGGATCACCGACAAGGTGGAGCGCCCGTTGCGGATCAAGGTGCGGGCGCTCGACCGCCAGGGGCAGCCTTTCGCGCTCGAAGCCGAGGAGTTCCTGGCCCGCGCCATCTGCCACGAGATCGATCACCTGAACGGCATCCTCTTCACCGACCACCTGCGCGGCCTGCGCAAGGAGCGGATGCGGCGCCAGTTGAAGCGTCTTGCCGCCGGCGCCGCCGGAGCGCCGGTCGAGAACGAGGTCGAGGTGCGGTCATGAGGGGCGTGAAGCTGCTCGTCCTCCTTCTGCTGGCCCTGCTGGCCGCCTGTGGTGGTGGTGGCGGCGGTGGCGGCAGCACTCCCACCTCGCCGCCACCTCCGCCACCTCCGCCGCCGACGACCCAGCCGAGCGTCACCTTCACCCCCTCGGCGGCGGCCGGCGCCGGGAGCATCGCCCTCGCCATGGGCGCCGACAGCACCCCCACGAAGCTGGTGCTCGAGGTGCGTTCGGGCGGCATCCAGGACCTCTACGGCGTCGCCTTCGACCTCCAGTATCCCGCGAACCTCCTGCAGCTCACCGCGGCGGCCCCGGGCGACCTGCTCCCCGGCGCCTCCTTCCAGCAGAGCTCGACGGCGACCGGCAACGTGGTGATCGGGGTGAGCCGGTTGGGAATCGTGCCGGGGGTGAGCGGCGCCGGGGTGATCGCGCGTCTCGAATTCAAGCCGCTCGTCACCGGCACCGGGGTGCTCTCCTTCTCCCGCAATGCCGCCCTGGACTCGAAGGCGGTCCCGATCTCCGGCGTCACCT
>JAXDLD010000028.1:0-7908 GCA_034666805.1 Acidobacteriota bacterium | reverse complement strand
GGTCGCGGTGGCGCAGAGTTCGCGGGCCGCGCATCCGGACCTGGTCGAGCGATTCCGCGCCGGCGCCGCCCGCCGCCGGCTCGTGCTGGACGACGCTCTTGACGTACGGCACCGTGCCCTTCAACTTGGCGATGTTCCCGGCCGGGCGGTTGCCGGCCAGGCCGCCGCCGGCGCGGTAGACGGCCAGGCGCACGTTGCCGCGCCCGGGCGGCGGCGGCAGGCCGCGCTGGCCGTCGCCGAAGGTGACGACCCCGGTCGCCCGGTCCAGGGTGTAGTGGCGGCTCCGCGGGCCGGAGCCGTAGAAATCGGGGACCTCGTGCCAGCGCACCCGGACCTCCGCCGTCCCGGCGGCATTCGTGACATTGGCGATGGTCACAGCGTCGGCCCCCTCCTCCATTTCGAGGTCCGCCCGCTCGCCGGCCGAGGGGACCTCGGCCTCGACGACCTCCAGCCGCTGGCCCGCGAGCACCGGGGTCTGGCGGATCGCGAAGACCTGGTTGCGCTCGCCGCGCCCGGAGCCCAGCACCTCGCCGGTCACCGTGCGGGAGTGGACCGCCCACATGGTGTTGAGGAGGACCCGGGCGAGCCGCGGCGGGAGGGGGAAGTCGCCGCGCTCCCAGCGGGCGCGCAGCCAGAAGGCGCGCCGTCCGAATTGGGTCGCGGCGCCGAAGTCGGCCGGGCCGAGGAAGGTGACGGGGCCGCGGCGGGTCAGGCCCCGGGTCTCGTCGCGGGTGCCGAGCGGCCGCCAGCGCCCCTCGCCGCCGCTCCAGTACTCCCAGGCCACGGCGGCCTCCTCGATCACGGTCCGCGGCGCGGCGGCCGGGTCGTAGAGCCCCGGGGAGACCGCCATGTAGAGGGCGGCCGGGCGGGCGGCGAAGCCCACGCTGTCGCCGGGGCGATCGAAGCCGAGATAGAGGGTGGGCCGGTCGTCCCGGGGCGGGGTGAAGGGCGTGAACAGCCCTCCCGAGAGCGGAGGCTCTTCCGCGAAGACGAAGTCGTTCTCGGTCATCAGGTGCTCCGCGGGGGCGAGCGGCGTGTTGAAGTCGTAGCCCAGGAGGAGCGAACGGATCGAGGGCGGCTGGAAGGTGGCGGGGACGAACCGGTAGGGGATGGGAGGGGCGGGGGCGGGATCGGCGGCGACGCCCACGGACACTCGCGTGTTGGCGGCCGATCCTGCCTGCGTCGGCACGTAGGTCGCCTCGAGCCCGTAGTTGCCGGAGTCGACGCGGACCCGCACGAAACGCCCGGTCTTGCCGCCGACCGCCACCGGGGCGAGATCGGGCGGGCAGGTGAAGGTGACTTTCCCTTCCACCGCGAGCCCCCCGGTCTCGTCCTTGACGCCGTAGGGGTTGGGGGCCCCCGCCTGGACGCCCGGGCCGGACGGGCCCAGGAGCTGCCACCGCTGGGCCGGCCCGCTCCAGTACTCCCAGACGAGGACGAGGTCCGGGGAGGGGTTGGCGGGGAACGGCGGCCCCGGCGCCTTGCCGGGGTTGGTCAACGCCACCGCGATCTCGGCCGCCGCGCCCGGCTTCGAGAAGACCTCCTCGCTCGCCAGGTAGAGCGCGTCACCGATCCGGGGCTTCTCGCCGAAGGGGAAGAAGTCCTTGCTGAGGTCGATGGGGATCTGGTTGCCGAAGCCGAGCTCCGGCGCCAGGCTCTCGCGGCGGTCGGCGCTCGACCGCTGGAGGTGGACGCCGAGCTCCACCCCGGTGACCTGCGGCAGCACCCAGCTGAAGCCGCAGGTGAGGCGCGTCACCACCGCCGCCGGGTAGCCGCCTTGCGGCACGCCCCTGCTGACCACGTCCACGGGCGCCGGCACCAGGTTCACCCGAATCCTCAGCCAGAACCTGGGGACGGAGTCGGGGAGACCGTCGACCCCCGAGACCGGGACCCAGTCGGGGGGCTGGACGAAGCGGACCGTTCCGCTGTCCACGAAGACGCCACCGTTCCCGGCGCCCCGGGCGGGCTGGAAGGTGACCCCGGGCAACTCGGCCCACCCGTCCGGGCTCCAGTACTCCCAGGTGAAGGCGGGGACGACCGGGCCCGTCTGGAAGACGCTGACCGTGGAGATGGGGATGACCGCCCGCGACGCCGAGGCCGGGGAAAAAGAGGAGGACGAGATGGAGGAGCCGCTCGAACCTGACGTCGAGACGACGTCGATCTCGATCTCCACCTGGGAGGCCGGCTTGTCCAGCGGCTGGCCGACGGCGAGGTAGAAGACCGGCAGGCGCCAGCGCTCGCCGAAGGGGAGGAACGGCGCCGCGAAGTCGAGGGGCTCGAAGGTCGTGGCCGCGGGGTTGGCGGCGAAGCCGGCCGCGGGCGGGCCGCCGCGCCGCAGCTCGAGGTCCCCGCTGCCTCCGGGGTCGGGGGTGAGCTCGCCGGCCGGGAGCGGCGTCGTCAACCGGCCGCGCAGCCAGGAGCTGGTGACGCCGCCGACCGGGAGGGGCGGGATCGCCGCCAGGCCGGAGAGGGTCACCTTCCAGGCGTTCGGGCTGCCGCGCTCGAACGCCACCTCGCTCGCCGGGCTGTACCAGCCGGTGCCGTTCCAGGCCTCCCAGGCCACGGCATCGGGCCAGGGCCGGGCGGGGTCGGCAGGGGTGATGCGCAGGACGACCGAGTCTTTCACCTCGGGCGTACTGAGGAGGCCGGCGTGGCCGACGTAGAACCGGTGCGCGATCGGCTCGGTGCCGAGGAACGGGAAGAAGGCGTCGTCGACCTCGCCGGTCGCGATCGCCGTGGCATCGGTGAAACGGTCGCGCCCCGGCTCGCGGGTGAAGACGGCGGCGAGCTCCGAGCGGGTGACGACCAGGTCGCGCTCGGTCTCGAAGAGGACCGGGTCCTTCTCCCCCGCGAGCGGGGTCGCCACGACCTGGGTGCCGGCCGGCACCAGGGCATCCCCGGGGCTCCCCGTCGCGAGCTCGAAGGTGATCGGCACCCGTGCCGCCCGCGGCGGCTCGGGCCGGGTGCCGATCAGGTCGAGGAAGGCGAGAAAATTCCGCTCCGGCAGCCGGTTGAGCCGGTCGACGGCGAGCTCGGCGAAGCGGCCGAAGACGCGGACCAGGGCCGCGCCCAGGTCGGTCCCGCCGCCCGGCTGCCGCCGCCAGCCCTCGATCCGGATACTGCCGTTCCCCTCCTCCGGCGTCGTCACGACGCCTTCGGTGTAGCGCTCGGCCAGCGCCTCGACCTCGGCGACCAGGTCGGCGTAGGTCCGGGGATCGATCAGGGGGGTGTCGGCCGCCATCTTCCCTTCACTCCAGGTAGAACGGGTAGACCAGGTTGAACCGGTTGTTGGTGGAACGGACCTTGTACTCGATCTCGATCAGCAGCCGGCTGGGGTTCTCCTCGTCGGCGCTGGCGTCGACCCGCTTGACGTCGATCCGCGGCTCCCACCGGACGAGCGCCTGCCGCACCTCGCTCGCCACCCGTCCGGCGGCCTCGGCGCTGTTGACGGCGAACACCAGGTCGTGGATTCCGCAGCCGAAGTCGGGCCGCATCTGGCGTTCGCCGCGGGCGGTGGCGAGGATGATCCAGATCGACTGGCGGACCGCCTCCTCGTATGGGGCCATGGCGATCCCGCCCCCCGCCGGACCCACCGGGAACCGCCAGCCGACGCCCAGAAAGCTGCTGCTCATAAGACCCTCATCCGATCATCACCGTGCCCACCGCCACCACCGTGCCGGCGGGCAGGTCCGAAGGATCGTTGCAGGTGTTCGCGGTGTCGCCGTTGCGCGCCGCGGCCTTGCCGTTGATCTTGACCGTCGGGCTCCCCATCTTGATCGTCCCCTGGTTGGCGGGCGGGGCCTGGAAGGCGATGCCGGGCGGCGTCGGGATGTGGGGCGGGGTGTTGTCGGCCGTGCTGTCGACCGTCGCCGCCGGCTGCCCCATGATCTTGACGTCCGCCGAGAGGCCGCCGCTCAGGATCCCCGTGAACGGGTGCGGCAGCGGGGTCGGCACCGGCGGGGCCGGCGGCGCCGGCACCATGACGATATGGGTGTCGGTCGCCACCACCTGATCCCCCTTCTTCGCGCCTGGCTGCCCCATCTCGTCTCTTCCTGGTTCCTAGTTGAGGTTGATCGTCGAGCCCTTGACGTTCACCTGACCGCCGCCTTCGACGTCCAGGTCCTTGCCGACCTTGAGCTTGCCCGGCCCGCCGTCGGAAGTGATCTCGATCCCCTTGGCGCCCTTCAGGAGCAGCCTGCCGTTCTTCGACTCGATCGTCAGGTCCTTGTCGGCGGTGATGGTGATCGTGCTCTCCGCGGTGTCGAAGACGATCGACTCTTTCCCCTTGGCGTCGACGATCCGGATCTTCTCCTTGCCGTCGGTGTCGTCCAGGGTGAGGGTGTGACCGCTCCGCGATTTGAGACTCCGCAGGTTGTTCTTGCCGTCGTCGTTGTCCCCCGGCGGCTTGTCCTTGCCGTTGTAGAGCGCGCCCACGACGTAGGGGAACTCCACCCGGCCGTGCTCGAAGGCGACCAGCACCTCATCGTCGACCTCGGGGAGGAAGAAGAAGCCGCGGTCGTTGCCCGCCATGGGGCAGGCGATTCTGGCCCAGTTGCTCTCGTGGTCGGCGGAGAGCCAGGGGAACTTCACCTTGACCCGGCCGAGCTTGTCGGGGTCCTGGTTGTTGGTCACCACCCCGACGACGACGCCGTAGATCCGGTCGCGGTCGCCGGCCTGCCGCGCCGCGAGGAGCTCCAGGAGGGAGAATTCGCTCACGTGGCGTTCCTCCGCACGGCGAAGGCGGTCCGGTAGCCGCGGGCGGGTGTGTAGCTGTGGCGCGCCGAGATCACGTAATAGAGGCCGCTGAAGCGGCGCCCGAAGCCGGTGATCTCGATCACCGTCCCGGCCACGAGGTCGGGGCGGCCGATCACCATCCCTTCCCCCGTGACGTAGGAGAGCGCCTCCCTCTCGAGTTGCCCCAAGGCCATCGCGTCCGCCTCGTCCTGGCTGAACACGGGCCGGCCGACGACGGCGGCGGCGGCGGCCCCGAAGGCCTGGTCCGCCGCCTGGGGGCCGCTGTCGGAGCCGCCCATGGTCGTCCCCAAGTCGCCCGCCGCGGCCTGGCCGGTGATCGCCTCCTTGTCCTTGACGCTCCAACCCTGGACGGTCACCTTCCCTACCTGGCCCAGGGTGGTCAGCCGGGGCTGGAACTCTAAGAGGTCGAGGTCGCGGGCGAGGGTCAAGGCCGCGGAGCCGTCGTTGCCATGCGGCCGGAAATAGAGGGTCTTGCCGTCGATCGCCACCTCGTAGCCGAGCCGCCGGGCGCGCTCCTCCAGGAACTCGAGGTCGGTCTGGTTGTGCTGCAGGAGATAGTCGAGGACGGCCCCGGTGTCGGTCGCCTGGGGGGTGAGCCCGGCGGCCTGGGCGATCTGGCTGGCGACATCGCTGTCCTTGACCTGGGTGAAGGAGCGGGTGCCGCGGCCGCGCTGCAGCCGGTGGCGCCGGTCGTGGCCGCGCACGACGAGGCGCGGGATCTCGCCCGACCGGAACTCCGGTTCGAGGCCGGTGATCTCCCCCTTCATCACCGAGAGGAGCTTGCCCGTGTACCCTAGGAGGATCTCGGCCTCGCCCCCAGGGGCGAAGAGGTCGGCGTCGGGGTGGGTCAGGTCCTGGTCGACGAGGTCGACGGTGAACATGGCGGGGACCGTCACGTCCTGGTCGACGGTCACGCTCTGCACCATCGCCGCGGTGGCGGGAGGGAGCTCGGAGCCGTTGATCCGCACCCGGAATTCGGGGGCCAGACTCTGGGTATCGCCGTTCGCCATGATCTCGACTAGCGCCTGGAAGTCGTCCCGGGGACCAGCCGCGGGATGGAGAGGACCTGCCCGGGCTGGACGCGGCGCGGGTTGTCGATGCCGTTCGCCTCGGCGATCGGCCGCCACAGGGCGGGATCGTTGTACTCCTCGGCGGCGATGCCGGCCAGGGTTTCGCCGCGGAGCACCGTGCGAGTCTTGGCGACGTCCGGCGAATGCTTGTCGAGGAGCTTCTGCTCGACCTCGTCCGAGCGCCACTGGCGGAAGGTGCAGGTCAGGTTGGCGCGCACCGGGGTGCCGTCGGCCAGGAAGAGGGTGAAGACCTGGTTGAGCGTCTGCAGCACCCACTGGAGCTCGTCGAACCTGTTCTGCCCCCAGATCAGCCGGACGAGGGGCGGCCGGTGCAGCTCGCCGTGCTCCTCGACGGTCGTGAGGACGAAGATCTTCCGGGTGTGTTCCTGGACGTCGGTCCCCGCCTCGTAGGTGTCGAAGAAGAGCTCCGTCGTGAGGGTCGCCGGCTCGCCATAGAGGAACTGCTGGGCGGCGGAGTCACTCCCCGGCAGGTGCGCCGGCGCCCAGCGGGCGTTCTTTACGAACGTCAGCTTGCCGGGATTGAAGAGGACGGCGATCTCGTTGCTGAAGACCCCCTGCTTGTCCTCGACCAGGAGCTTGAGCTTGGCTAGAGCCATGGCCGTAACCCCCGGCGCTCGCCCTCGACGGCGAGCGTCCGCAGCACGCGCCGCGCGACCCGCTCGGCGAGTTCCTCGGCCGCGAAGGCCGGGTCCTGGGTCGGCTCCCCGGAGGTCCCGCCGGTCTCCGCTCCAGGGGTGCTGTTGGCGGAGATGGCGGGAGGGGCGGCGGAGACGGCGGGCGTGCCGTCCATCGCGCCGCTGGTGCCGCCCACCATGAAGTCGCGCTGGATCCCCGCTCCCGGCTGCCCGGCGGACGCGAGTTGGACGGCGGGCGCGAGGGGCAGGGCGGAGCTCCGCTGGCTCGGTGCCGCGCCCGGGGTCTCCCCCATAAGCGCTGACCTAAAAACACGATTCCCCGGGGGCGGGTGGGTCCCTCCCCCCTGGGCGGGAGGCGGTTGGGTCAGGGGGGAGGCTAGGAGGGGGGCGCCTCGCTGGAGCGCAGCCTGGCTGCCCAAGGCCGCCTGCTGTTGCGCGGGATGCTCGAGACCTGAGGTCGCGCCGAAGGGGGTCTCCCCCGTCCGTGGAGCCGAAACCCCCGGCGACGCGGCGGCACTCAGACGAGCCAGGAGGGGTGGGTCGAGGCGGCGGCGCAGGATCGCGGCCCCGAGTCGGGGTGACGTCCCGGTAAAGGGGACCGTCGAGAGCGGGATGCCACGGACAGGGTGGACGCTCGCGTCCCCCTCCACGGCGGCGGACGGGAGAATCTCCGGCTCCCGCGCCGCCAAAGCCGCCGGGGTCGCCGAGATCGCCGAGATCGCCGAGGTCGCCGAGATCGCCGCGATCGCGGGGGCCGCAGGGATAACAGGGACCGTGGGGATCGCCGAGATCGCGGGAACGGCGGAGGTCGTCGGCAGCGGTTGGAGTGCCGTCTGCGCCCGGTGCCGCAAGAGCGGGCGCGGCGAGCCGATGGGCGAGCCGAGCGCCGAGCGGTGGACCAGCGGGCGTCCCAGCTCCCGGACGGGCGGCGCCGGAACGCTCGGCCCTGGCGGGTCCGGGCGGGGGGTCCCTCCCCCCTGGGAGGGCGGCGGTTGGGGCAGGGGGGAGGTTAGGAGGGGGGCCTCCCGCTGGACCACAGCCTGACTGCCCCCAGTCGCCGGCTCTTCCGTGGGATGCTCAAGGGCTCGATGGTCGGCGGGGTTGTACCTGGTGGAAGCGCCCCCCTCCTGGCCTCCCCCCTGACCCAACCCACCCCCGCCCAGGGGGGAGGAACCCAGCGCCCGCCCCACAGGGCCGAGACCCGAGCTCGTGCCGGTGGGAGTCACCCTCCCCGCTCCGGCGAGCACGGAGCGATGGACCAGCGGGCGTCCCAGTTCCCGAACAGGCCGGGGCGGAACGCTCGTGGTGCCCCGAGGGCGCTCCGAGGCGGCGCGGGGCGCGGGAGTCACCACCATAGGCGCCAACTTTGTCCCTGGCAGGTACGGGTGGTGGGTCCCTCCCCCCTGGGAGGGGGCGGGTTGGGGCAG
>JAXDLD010000027.1:0-9604 GCA_034666805.1 Acidobacteriota bacterium | reverse complement strand
CGCCATCGAGAAGGGAGAGCGACGCCTGAAACCCCAGGAGCTCATCGAGTTGTCCGCTCTCTTTGGACGGAATGTCTCAGAGCTTCTGCAGAAGAACGCTCCCGCGGAGGGATTCCTCCTGCAGCTCCGCGGAGCCTTGCCCGCCTCCACTCCCGGCGACGACGACATGATCCCGTTCCTCGAAGATTTCCAGCAACGCTGTGAGGACTACGTGCGTCTCGAGGAGCTGTGCCAGGCCCCCCTCAGGCGACGCTATCCTCCCGAGTATGAAATCCAGGGAGCGTCCCCCGAGCTGGCAGCGGAGGACGTGGCGGCCACCGAACGGAGGCGCCTCGATCTCGGGGAAGGGCCGCTCGTGAACCTTCGGGAAATCCTCGAAACGGATATGGGGATCCGCGTCTTCCAACTGGAGCTGCCGGCCCAGGTGGCGGGGATGTTCGCCTACGCCGAATCGCTCGGAGGTTGCATCGCCGTGAACCTCCGTCACTCGATGGAGCGGCGGCGCCTTAGCCTCACCCACGAGTTTGGCCACTTCCTCACCGCCCGCTACCGCCCGGAAGTCACCTTCGAGGCTCGCTATGAACGGAGGCCGGCCGGAGAGCGGTTCGCGGAGGCCTTCGCCCGAGCGTTCCTCATGCCGGCCGCGGGCCTGCGACGGCGTTATCTGGAGCTCGAGCGGGAGCGGCCCCAAGGGATCACCTACGGCGACCTCTGCCGGCTCGCTCACTTCTACGCCGTCTCCATAGAGGCTATGACTCGCAGGCTGGAGGAGCTGCGGCTGATCCCCATGGGCACCTGGGAGCGCCTGCGACAGGAAAAGTCCCGCGCCCGCGAGGCTCAGAAGTTCCTGAGACTCGAATCGGTCCACACGGACGATGAGCCTTTTTCTCCGCGCTACATTGCCCTGGCGGTCGAGGCGTGGCAGCGCGCTGAGCTCAGCGAAGGTCAGCTCGCGCGAGTCTTGCGCACCGATCGCCTGGGAGCCCGGGAGATGGTCCAACGCCTCGCCCCCTCCGCGACGGATGGAGGCGATCCGGGCGAGGCGATGGACTTCGGAGCGCCGCTCTTCGGTGCGGCCGGCCGGTAGACCGGCCAACCATGCCTCCGAAAAATCCCGAGCGTCCTCTGCTCTTCCTGGACGCCTGCTGCATCATCAATCTCTTTGCCACCGGGCTGATTGAAGAGATCCTCGCCTCCCTCCCTTACCGGTTGGCAACCTCCCGCCTCGTCGCTACCCGGGAGGTCCTCTCGATCGCACGTATCGCCTCTCCTCCGGACGGCCCCCTGGAGCGAGAGGTCATTTCTCCAGCCCGGCTTGAAAATACCGAGAACCTTGCTGTACTCGATCTCGTCACGGACGCCGAGAGGGCTGATTTCATTCGCTTCACGGCGGAGATCGACGACGGCGAGGCCTCGGTCTGCGCTCTCGCGGTGGCGCACCAAGGCGGGGTTGCCACCGACGATCGCAGGGCACTACGCGTCCTCGGCCGGATCGCCCCTCGGGTGCCCACGGTACAGACGCCCGAGCTCTTTCACGATTGGGCGCGCCTCACGCGTGCACCGGAGCGCACGGTCAAAGACGTGCTCCGGGCGGTGCGGCTCCGGGCACGGTTCTATCCCCGCCGGGATGCTCCCTGCTTCGAGTGGTGGGAGCGCTACTTCCGGTAGCGCCGGCTCCGGGGCCGAAGAGCCGACGCGCTCCAACCTCCCCTTCGCTGCTATATTCCGCACCACATGATCGCTTCTTCCCCCGGCCCGCGCCGCCGGGTGCTCGACATGGACGGCTACCAGTGGACGGTGCTGCTCGCCGCCTGGCTGGGCTGGGGCTTCGACGCCTTCGACAGCCTGCTCTTCAACTTCGTCTCCCCCAACTGCATCCCGACCCTGCTCCATCTGCAGATCGGCTCTCCGGCCGCCAAGGCGGCGACCCTGGAGTGGACCGGTATCCTGACCTCGCTCCTCCTCCTCGGCTGGGCCGCCGGCGGCGTCCTCTTCGGCCAGGTCGCCGACCGTCTGGGGCGTACCCGCACTCTCTTGCTCACCATGCTGATCTATGCCCTGGGCACCGCCGCCTGCGCGCTCGCGCCCAACCTCTGGGTCCTCGCCCTCTGCCGGGCCGTCTCCAGCCTGGGGATCGGCGGCGAATGGGCGGCGGGGGCAGCGATGGTCGCCGAGGTGGTACCGGAAAAGCGGCGGATCGAGGCCGGCGCGCTCCTCTACACCTCGGCCCCCATGGGCCTCTTCCTCGCCACCTTCCTGAACTTCCAGATCGCGGGGAAGCTTTTCCGCGGCCAGCCCGAGGTCTCCTGGCGCTATGTCTTCCTCTGCGGCCTGCTCCCCGCGGCCGTCGCCTTGACTCTGCGCTTCTTCGTGCGCGAGCCGGAGCGCTGGCAGAAGGCGGCCGCCTCCGCCCCGCCGCCGCGGCTCGCCGAGATCTTCTCGCCCAAGATCCGGGCCCTCACTCTCTCCGGCTTTTCGATGGCGGTGGTCGCCCTCATCGCCTGGTGGAGCTGCAACGCCTTCTTACCCGTCGTGGCGACCGGCCTCGCGCAGGCCGAGTCCCAGCGGCGCGGGCTCGACCCGGCGGCGACCCAGGCCCTGATCGAAGGCTGGAAGAAGATCGCCACCAACTGCTTCAACTGGGGCGGCCTCTTCGGCACCCTGCTCACCATCCCGGCCGCCAAGTATCTCGGCCGCAAGGTGATGTTCGGCCTCTACTTCGCGGCCTCGGGAGCGGCGATCCTCGCCACCTTCGGCCTCGACCTGGCGCCCGAGACCCGCCTGCTCATGTACTTCTTCATCGGCCTCACGATCTTCGGCGTCCTCGGGAGTTTCACCTACTACCTGCCCGAGCTCTTCCCCACCCGTCTCCGCGGCACCGGCTCCGGCTTCTGCTACAACATCGGCCGGGTGCTCGCCGCCGCCGGCCCCCTCCTCGTGGGGAGCATCGCGGCCCGCGGCACGGGGAGCGCCATCCACGCCCTCTTCTGGGTCGGCTTCGTCCCCCTGGCCGGCCTCCTCCTCCTCCCCTGGGTAATCGAGACCAAGGGGCGGACGCTCGCCGACTGACTTACCCTCTGCCCCTTGCCTCTCCCACCAACTCCCACAACCGACTGGGCTTCAAGGGGATCTCGCGGATCTCCAGACCCGGAACCCCAAGGGCGCTCTCCAGCGCCTGGGCGAAGAGGGCGCCCACCGGGATCGCTCCCGCCTCGCCGACCCCCTTGACGCCGAGGACGTTCAACGGCGAAAGGGTCTCCTCGTGGCCGACCTCCATTCGCGGCACGTCGAGGGCCGTGGGGAGGAGAAAGTCCATGAAGGAGCCGGTCAGGAGCTGGCCGTTGTCGTCCCAGACGAGTTGCTCGTAGTAGCAGTTGCCGATCCCCTGCGCCACCCCGCCGTGCACCTGGCCGTCGACGATCAGGGGGTTCAAGATCCTGCCGCAGTCGTGGACCACCACGTACTTCAAGATCTCGACGGCGAAGGTCTCGGGGTCGACCTCGAGGATCATGGCGTGGACGCCGCTCGCCGTGGCCCCGCGTTGGGGGCCGAAGTAGCGGGTCGATTCGAGGCCCGGCTCGGTCCCCGGCTTGACCGCGCCGCGCATCGGGTTGGCCCGCCGCGCGAGTTCGCCCAGGGGAATCGCCCGGTCGGACCCCACCACCCGCGCCTTCCCGCCGACGAGCTCGATGTCCCCCTCCGCCGCCTCCAGGACCTCGGCCGCCAGGCGCAAAGTCTTCTCCCGCACCTGCAGGGCCGCTGCATGGACGGCGTTGCCCGCCACCACCGCCCCGCGGCTGGCGAAGGTGCCGGTCCCCCAGTGGAACTGGTCGGTGTCGCCGGTCACGACCTCGACGTCCGCCACCTCGACCCCCAGCGACTCGGCGGCGACCTGGGCGAAGAGGGTGAAGTGCCCCTGCCCCTGGGTGCCGACGCCGGTGACGACCGTCACCTTGCCGCTCGTCTGTATCTGCACCCGCGCCCCCTCGAACGGCCCGATCCCCGTGCCCTCGACATAGGCGACGACCCCGATCCCCACCGACCTCCCCGCAGCACGGAGGCGCGGCTGCTCCTCGCGGAGGAAGGCCTCGTAGCCGATCCGTTCCAGGGCCTGCTCCAGGGCGGGCGCGTAGTTGCCGCTGTCGTAGTAGAGGGGGGCGAAATCCTGGTAGATGATCTCGTGGTCGTGCGGGAACTGGTCGGGGGTCAAGAAGTTCCGGCGCCGGATCTCAGCGGGGTCGATCCCGAGCTCGCGGGCGGCCAGGTCGAGCAGGCGCTCCATGACGAACACCCCGTGCTGCCGGCCGGCCCCGCGGTAGGGGGTGACGATCGTCTTATTGGTGAAGACGGCGGTGAACTCGGAGAGGTAGGCCGGCACCTGGTAGGGACCGAGGAGGGTGCACTGGCTGTTGAGCGGCACGGTCAGGCCGTAGGGATCGTAGGCGCCGGTGTCGTGGAGGAAGCGGTCCTTCACCCCCAGGATGCGGCCCTCCGCGTCGAGGGCCATCTCGGTGTCGTGGATCTGCCCGCGCTCCTGGGTGGTGGCGACGAAGTTCTCGGCCCGGTCCTCGATCCACTTGATCGGCCGTTCGAGCTGGATCGCGACCCAGGGGACGAGCACCTCCTCGGGGTAGAACATCATGATCTTGGACCCGAAGCCGCCGCCGATGAACGGCGCGATGAGGCGCACCTGGTGGTCGGAGAGGCCGAGCATGGCGGCCAGGCCGTTGCGGATGGGGATGGGGGCCTGGGTGGTGTCCCACACCGTGAGGCGTTGGGCCCGCGAGTCCCACTGCGCCACCACCCCCCGGTTCTCGATCGCCGCCGAGGCCCCGCGGTCGTAGGAGAAGCGCCGGGAGAGGACGAGGCGGGCCGCCGCGCGGGCGGCCTCCCAATCCCCCTTCTTCTGCACCACATGCGCCGCGATGTTCGAGCCCACATCCGAGTGGACCAGAGGGGCGCCGGGAGCGAGGGCCCGCTCCAGGTCGACCGCCGCCGGCAGCGGCTCGTAGTCGACCTCGATCCGCTCGACCGCGTCCTCGGCGAGATAGCGGCTCTCGGCGACCACCAGGGCAACGGCCTCGCCCAGGTGGCGGACCTCGTCCTTGACCAGCGGCACCTGGGTGCGCTGGTTGAAGACGGCCCCCGCGATGGGAGGCGGCGGCACGAGGAGCGGCCCCGGCTGCCAGTACGCCCCCAGGTCCGCCGCCGTGTAAACCGCGACCACCCCCGGGAGGGCCAGCGCCCGCGAGACGTCGATGCCGCCGAGCCGGGCATGGGCGTGGGGGCTCCGCAGGAAGGCCACGTGGAGCAGGCCGGGGAGGTCGACGTCGTCGACGAAGAGGGCCTTGCCCGTCAAGAGGCGGGGATCCTCGTTGCGCTTGACGCGGGAGCCTAAGGGGTGGGCGGTCATGGGGCGATTCTACGCTGCCGCCGGACTGAAATACTGGCCGGTAGGCGCAAAACGGGGCGAGTGGGACACCGGGCTTGCCCTATTCGATCGCGAGGGACCCAGCTTCGCCGCAGGGGAGGGGTCATCGACCTTGAAGCTCCCTCTTTCGGGTCGGGGCTCCGTGCTTCTGCCTTGGAAGTGCCGTACTTCGACTTTGGATCTCCCTGCTTCCGTTTTGGAGGACCCTACTTTTTTCCCGAAGCGCACTAGTTCGGGCTTCGAAGCGCACTAGCTCCGACTTGGATCTCCCTGCTTCGGTTCTGGAGTACCCTACTTCAACTCGGAAGCGCACCAGTTCGTGTTTTGAAGCGCACTGGTCCGACTTGGATCTCCCTATTTCCGATTCGGAGCGGCAGCTTCTGAGTTAGATCTCCCTACTTCCGTTTTGGAGTGCCCTCCTGCAAGGCAGGAAGAGCTCGCAGTCTCCAAGAGAAGCCAAAACCCCATACCGCACTGAGCAACCTCAACTTCCGCGGCCCTCACTTCTCCTCCACGAACGCCACCACCCGCGCGAACGCCGCCTCTCCGCCCTTGAAGCGGAAGGGGAAGCAGCCGAGCCAAACCCGCTGGTCGAGCACCTCGTCGATCTGACCGCCCAGGTTCTCGGCGTGGAAGACGCCGTGGGGGAAGAGTTTGACGTGCATGCACTGGTAGTCCTTCGGCCAGGGAAAGGCGCGGTCGAGCGACATGCCGATCGCCTCCTCGACCTCGGGGATGAGGTCCGGCCGGGCCCGCCGTACGTTGGTGTTCCATGGATGGTCGGCGGCGATGCAGTCGACCGCCAGCCAGCGGATGCCGCGGTCGAGCACCCAGTCGACGAAGCGGCTCTGCGGCCCGGGGTGCTTCAAAAAGGCGCGCGGCAGGTCGGCCTGCTCCTGGTTGTGGACCTTGTACCAATCTTCATTGTAAAAATGATGGTAGCCGGTATGGATCACCAAGATGTCGCCGCGCTCGATCGTGATCCCCGTCTCTTTCTCCCAGCGCTCGAAGTGCTCCGGCCCGTAGATCTGGTAGTCGCCGATCCCGAAACGGGAGAGATCGACGATACAGGCCGGGCCGAAGAGGGTCGAGATGGGGATACCCGCGATGTCCGGCCCGGGATCGAAGAAGTGGATGGGCGAGTCCAGGTGGGTCGCGATGTGGTTGGTCGTCGAGATGAACTGCGCGTTCACCCCCTCGAAGGCGAGGCGCTTCACCCACTTGACCGTCGGCCCCTCGTAGAAGGCGAAGGAGGGGGAATCCATGCTGAAGTTCTGGGAGAGGTCGAGGACCTTCACCCGGCTCATGTCGTAAGGTACGTACATCGCTCCTCCTTTAGAAACCATATTGTTCCGCGAAGGCCACGAGCGCTTCCTCGAAGACCGCGAGCGGCGGCCGCACGAGGCCGGCGCCGATCTGGCCGACGCCCGCCTCTCTGTGGGCGATGCCGGTGTTGACCCGCGGGGAGATCCCCAATTCGACGACCTTCCGCAGATCGATCCCTACCGGGGTGCCGCGGAAGCCGAGTTGCGGGATGGTGAAGAGAGGGTGCTCGCCGGCGGTGATCTCGTACATTTCGAGAGTAGCGTTCCTGGCATCGTCGGGAGTACCGCCCACGAAGCTGACGATGGCGGGGGCCGCGGCCATGGCGAAGGCGCCGATCCCAGCGGTCTCGGTAATCGTCGAGTCGCCGATGTCGGGATTGGCGTCGGCAGCGCTGAAGCCGGGGAAGTAGAGCCCCTCGGGGACGGCGGCGGGGGCGGTGAACCAGCGCTCGCCCAAGCCGCTCACGCGGATGCCGAAATCCGTGCCGTTCCTGGCCATGGTGGTGATGAGAGTCGAGCCTTCCACCCCGTGCGCCGCGTCGGCCATCGCCTTGCAGGCCGCCATTACGGGGTTGAGCACAGCGAGGGCGTTGCCGCCCAGGTACTCCAAGACCCCTGCCGCTACCTCGGGGGAGGCGGCGCGGACGACGTGGGGAGCGAGGAGCTTCAAGAAGAGGAGCGACCCCGCCCGGTTGCGGTTGTGCCCCTCGTCGCCCATGTGGAGGGCTTCGGCGAGGAGGGCCGAGAGGTCGAGCCCGCCCGCTTTCCCGATCGCCGCGCCCAGGACCGGGGCCACGGTCTCGTTCAAGAAGCGCAGCCGGGCGAGCACCTCGGGGGCGTAGGCGCCATAGCGCAGGACCTTGCCATACCCCTCGTTCAAGTTCGAGAAGACCCGGTGATCGTGCGTAGGGTCCTCGACTACGTAGACCGCCATGGAGGCCGAGATCACCCCGGCCATGGGCCCCACGGTGGCGTGATGGTGGCAGGGGGAGAGCTCGATCTCCCCGCGTTCCACCTTGGCTACCGCCTCGGCTTCGTCCCCGGCGAGCCCCTCGTAGAGGAGGGCGCCGATCACCGCGCCGCGGAGCGGCCCCGAGGCGCGCTCCCAGGCGATGGGCGGCCCGGCGTGGAGGAGGACGTTCTCGCGGAGGCCCGGGACGACGTCCCCAGCCCGGGCCACGCCGGTCAGCCGCGGCCGGGCGGCGAGGAGGCGCCCGAGGGCGTTGGCGTTGGCCGCTTCGATGTCGATCATGAGATCAGCTCAACTCTTCTTCATCCGGGAGAGGATGCCCGCCAGCTTCTCGTTGCCCCCGGCGGAAGGGCGCCAGTCCACCTGCACGGCCTCGGCCCCCTGGGTGACGAGGCTCTCGTAGAAAGATTCTAGACCGACGTTGACGGCGGCGAACGGCGGCCGGACCGTCTCCAGGGGAACGGGGGGGCCGTCGAGGAGGCCGGGCTGGCCGAGAAGGGCGACGGCGGCGAATGTCGCCGATATCGCAGCCTCGACCGTGCGGCAGACCCGCGCCCCGGCCGCGGCCAGACGTTCGACCTGGGATCGGAGGTTCTGCGGGTCCTCCTCGGTCCCCACCACCACCGCAAGGACGGCGAGGTCGCGGCCGGCCGCGGACGCCTCGGCGCGGGCCTGGGCGATAGCCGGCGCCAGCTCGCCGGCCGGATCGGGATGGGCCCCCTCCCCCAGCACCACGTCGAGAAGGAGGACCGCGACCTCCGGGTCCGCCGCCTCCTGGCGCAGGCGGCGACGCCTCAGATCGTGGTCGATCATGGGGTGGAGCCGGCCGACGGTGAAGGCGTCGTCGCCGAGGTCGAGGATGGTGTGGGCGCGGCTCGCCAGGGGGTCGGGGAGGCGCTGGACGGCGGGGAGAGAGGGAATCGACACGTTCGACCAGAGGTCCCCGAGCCCGGCCTGGAGCCCGAGGAGGGCCTCGGCGGCGAGGGTCCCGCCGGAGAACAGGCCGCGCAGGTAGCGCTGGCCCGGGGCGAGCCGGAGCGGCCCCGGCTCGGAGAAGGCCGGGTGTGGACGGACGGCGCCAGCGGCCAGGGTGACCGCCAGCTCCGCCGCCTCGGCCAGGCCAGCGGCGAAGTGGACGTCCCCCTGCCGGCGGCCGGGGAGCGGCGCGCCCAGGAGGTGGACGACGGACGGCTTGCCCGTGGATCGGAGGAGGGCGAGGAGGCGGACCGTCACCTCCGGCGCGGGGGGCTTGCCGAGGAGGACGATCACCGCCGTCTCCGGATCGCGCCCGAGGAGGTCTAAGGCCTGGGCGGCGGTCGCGCCGCCGACCTCGGCGTGGAGGTCGCGGCCGCCCGTGCCGATCGCCTGCGAGACCCCCCCGCCGAGGTGATGGATGTGGCTCGTCACCGCCTGGAGACCCGTCCCGGAGGCGCCGACGAGGCCGATGTCCCCCCGCCGCACCCGGTTAGCGAAACCGAGTCCCACCCCGCCGACGATCGCTGTGCCGCAGTCCGGCCCGAGGACGAGGAGCCCCCGCTCGCGGGCGGTCTCTTTGAGCGCCACCTCGTCTTCGAGCGGCACGTTGTCGCTGTAGATAAAGACATTCCGCCCGAGGTCCAGGGCCTCCCGCGCCACCGCGGCGGCATGGCGGCCGGCGATCGACACCAGCACCCAGCGGGCCCCGGGGAGGAGCTTCAAGGCGGAGGCGACGCTCCGCGGCCGGAAGCCGGCGCCCCCGGAACCGGCCCACCGCTCGGCGAGGAGGGGATCGACCCGCGCCAGGGCGTCCGCCGCCGCCGCCTCGTCCGCGGCCCGGACCACGATCAGGAGGTCGTCCGGCCCGGCCGCGACGCCTTCCGTGAGCAGGCCCCCCGCCGC
>JAXDLD010000026.1:0-8333 GCA_034666805.1 Acidobacteriota bacterium | reverse complement strand
AGGTGCCCGCGAATTCGTTCCTGGGGCTCCCCACGGTCAGGGTATAGGTGCCGCCCTTGGCGAGGGTGATGTTCCCGACATCGCCTTCGAACGGAGCGCTGAAGACCTGCTGCCCGCTGTCGTCGGTCAACGTCCAGCTGATACGGAAGGTGCCGCCGCCCAGGTTGTCGAAGTAGACCGTCTGCCCAGCGGCGGCGGTGAACGCGTAGACGTCCATCGTCCCCGGAGTCTCGATCCGCCCCGCCCCCGCGGCCGGCACCCCGTCCGAGACCGTGTCGCCGATCGAGATCGCGAAGGTCTGTGGCGGCGGCACGTCCCAGAGCTTGAAGGAGTAGGTGCCCGCGAATTCGTTCCTGGGGCTCCCCACGGTCAGGGTATAGGTACCCCCCTTGGCGAGGGTAATGTCCCCGACGTCGCCTTCGAACGGAGCGCTGAAGACCTGCCGCCCGCTGTCGTCGGTCAACGTCCAGGCGATGCGGAAGGTGCCACCGGCCAGGTAGTCGAAGTAGACCGTCTGCCCCGCGGCGGCGGTGAACGTGTAGGCGTCCATCGTCCCCGGAGTTTCGATGCGCCCCGCGCCCGCGGCAGGTACCCCGTCCGCGACCGTGTCGCCGATCGAAATCGCGAAGGTCTGCGGCGGCGGCACGTCCCAGAGCTTGAACGAGTAGGTGCCGACGAAGCCGCTGTTGGGGTTCCCCACGGTCAGGGTATAGGTGCCGCCCTTGGCGAGGGTGATGTTCCCGACATCCCCTTCGAACGGAGCGCTGAAGACCTGCTGCCCGCTGTCGTCGGTCAAGGTCCAGCTGATACGGAAGGTGCCGCCGGCCAGGTAGTCGAAGTAGACCGTCTGCCCCGCGGCGGCGGTGAACGAATAGCGATCGAGCTCCCCGGCGACGGCAATCGCGGCGTCGATCTCCTGACCGATCGCGATGTTGCGGCCCAGGGGATCGGTCCCCTGGGCGACCTCGGCGCCGTCATTCACCCCGTCGCCGTCGGTGTCGGGGTTGTGCGGGTCGGTGCCGAGGATCGCCTCGGCCTCGTCCGGCAGGCCGTCGCCGTCGCTGTCGAGCGGATCGGGATCGCGCAGGTGGGCCTTCGGCAGCTCCATGCTCGTGCCGTTCGTCCCGGCGAGGAAGTAGGTGGTCGCGACCTTGAGCGGCTGTGTCTGGAGGTAGGAGACCTCGTAGAACGTGGTCGGCTGGAGGACCATGGTGTCGAAAACCCCGGTGCTCCCCAGCCGGCCGCGCTGCACGGTGGTGCCGTTGACCGGCGCGATCGTGTAGTAGAGGCGGGTGGGGACGGGCACCAGATCGGTCAGGTCGCCGATGAATTGGGGGCCCTTGATGTAGCCGTCCCAGGCGGTCTGCCAACCCCGGCGCGCCAGCTCGGCGCTGGTGTCGGCCAGGTTCTGACCGGCGGCCACGATGGCGTCGTACTCGGCCTGTGGCAGCTGGCTCGCGGCGATCTGGTTCATACGGTCGATCAGGGCGGAGACGTCGGTCGGCGTGAGCGTCGCCGGCAGGGGCACGGCGAGGAGGGTGGCCCCCTCGGCGGCGGTGATCTGGCGGCCGCCGGGGCTCGCGGGTGCGACAGCCTGCCCGAGGGCCGAGACGAAAGGATCGAGCTCGGGGGTCATGGCCTTGCGCCACTTCGGCGAGCCGTTGACGGTGTCGAACAGCGTGGCGAGCGCATCGTTGAGAGCACCCTGCTCTGAAAATGGATTGGTGGCAATGCTTGCTGACGCCCCTGACTGTAGATTCTTGCGGACCCGGTGGATTGGGCCGGGGCAGGACTGGTCTTTACAAGCCTGGAACGTGTTGATGGGGCTGGCGACACCCATGGTGCATTCCACGGCATCCGTCACGCTGGTAATCGCGATCCCCGCCGGGCCGGAGAGGGGGATGCAGCCCAGGCCGGAACTGCCGACATTCCAAGCGAGCGCGCCCCAGCTGCAACCCTCCGCGGACCGGCACTCCGCCGCGATGGAGCCGATTCCGTTGCCGACGCTCAGCGCACAACCGATCCCTGGAATGCTCCTCGCGAGGCTCTTCCCCACCGCGTCCTCGACATGCGAGATGACCAGCGAGGAGGAGCACTCCCCGAAGCCCCGGAAAATATCCAGCGCTTCCGAGACACAGCCCGGGCACGGTCCGTTACCGTCCCCTGCCCCGCCACCGCTCGCGCTGCTGCCCGGCTGCGCGGCGTGCCAGCCGGGGGTGAGGATGCCGTAGCCCGGGTCCGAGCAGACGAGAGTGCCGTCGGCAGAGATGGTCATGGGGCCGACGACCTCCCAGCGGCCGGCCGCATGGTTGAAGCTCCAGAGGGCGCTCTTGGCGCCGACCGCCAGAGTCTGGCCGGTTGCAGGATCGGGCAGGTTGGGGAAGCAGACCGGGGCCGGGGCATCGAAGTTCGAGGGCCCGTCGGTCTGGACGGTGATGACGATCGGGAAGGTGAGGCCGGGCGGCAGCTTGCCGGGCAGGCGGTCGGGCGGCACCGGCGCGATCCCCGCCTGGCCGCCGTGGGTGCCGTCGTTGGAGAAGAGGGAGCCTGCTGGCACCGTCAGCTGCACGCTCGAAAACTGCGGGTACTGGGCAAGGATCGACGGCGCGAAATGGAGCACCGTGGGCGCCGTATTGCTCACCGACTGAAGGGTGCCAGGGACGATCAGGGGGAGATAGGAGGTGCCGATGTTCGTCGACTGGCCCGGGACCGGGTCCCAGGCCTTGCCCACGTAGGGGTAGTAGGCCCCCGGAGGCACCCCGTTGGTCGCGGTCCGGCCGTCGACGTGAACGAAAAACCGCTGGCCGGGTGCCGGATCGAGACAGAAGTTGCCGTCGGCGCCGGTCATCGACCGTAGGGTCGCCTCGGCGCCGTCGACCGTGATCGTCGCACCCTGGAGAGGGTTGTCGACCGAGTGGCCGCTGCCGTCGACCGCGAGCGCGGAGGCCACCACCCGGCCGCAGACCGAGGTGCCGGGAACGACGGTCAGGTCCAGGGTGTGGAAGGAGAGGACGCGGACGCCCCCAGCCACGCCGTCGCCGTCGGTATCGACCGGGCGGCCGCGGCGGTCGCGCAGCTGGCCGCCGTCGAGAGTGACATCGACCTCCGCCGCGGTAGGAAGGAGGTCGTTGTAGAAAATGGTGATGCTCTTGGCGTCGGTCGAGACGTAGAGCCGGGCCGGCAGGTCGGTCCCCCCGGAGCGGGCGTGGATCGCGGCGCTGGTGACGTTCGCCGGGTCGAGAATGCCGTTGAAGTGGAGAATCGTCTCCCGGGTCACTGCCACGTCGGACTCGGAGTTGGTCGGGCTGCTCGTGGCGAGGGTGACCAGAGGCTCAGGGGCGAAATAGCCGTAGATGTCGAACACCAGATGGACCGTCCCCAGTCCCACGACGAAGGGGAAAGCCTGCACGGTGCCTGAGCTATCGGTAGCGAGAGGAAGGATGGCGTTATTGGCGCGCGTCAAACCCTGACGGATGTTGATGGTGCTGGTGAGCGGGCGAGTCCCATCGCCCGGGAAGAGGGTCACGAAGCCTTCACCGCTTGGAGCGACCACGGTGAGGTTCACCACTACGGCCGTGGCATTGGCGGGAACCCCGCAACGACCGGTGACAGAGATAGTACGCGATATCCCGGATATCAGGGCAGGACCACCGTAGGGCCCGTCCGCATTACGCGTGTCGAGGAGTCGACAGGGAGCGATGGTGTAGAGGGAGACTCCGCTGTCCGCTTTCGCGATCCCCGCCAGACCCATCAATCCTATAAGGGCCACCGCCAACAACACCACCCAATGTCGTCCCGTCATTCCCTTCTCCTATCACTCATTCGGGCTAAAGATACGCTTAGCCCGGAGCGCCCCGGCAGCCCGCAGCTCCCCTTCCACCCAGCTCTCTTAAAACCGGAAAACTTTCTTACTATAGCAGCTTGGCTGGGCTTCAGCAGTGAGGGTCGTTCATCGCGGAGAGTGTAGCCGTTCGCGCTCCCGGGCGACTACCCGTCTCTCCGACTCCCCCAGCCAGGCGGCGAAGAGGGCGAGCCCGAAGAGGATGAAGATCACCCCGGCCGGAATCCACATGAGAAGGCCGGCGAGCTGCTGGTCCTCGAGCGGTGAGAGCCCCCAGCGGGCGGCGCGGGCGGCGTAGATCGGGTACCAGAGCCGCGGGGCGAAGGTCAGGAGCGCCCCCAGGACGCCGCTGTGGAGGCCGGTCAGGAAGACGTAGAGGACCGCCACCCCATAGCCGAGCCGCCCGTAGCGGCCGTGCACGAGAGACCACCAGAAGAGGGCCGCGGTGCCGAAGAAGGAGAGGTGCTGGAGGGCGTGGACGAAGTCGTTGCCCAGGGTCGCCTGGTAGAGGCTCGGCAGGTGCCAGATCCAGATCGCCAGACCATGGAGGAGGAAGACGACGAACGGATGGGTGAGCGCCCCCCAGGCGCGGGCGAAGGCCGGGTGCTGCACGGCATGGGCGACCCGCTCCCGGCCGGCGCGCGGCAGGGCCCAGAGGAAGGCGAGGAGCGGCTGGCCGAGGACCATCAGGGGGGCCGCCAGGAGCATCAGCACCTCATGCTGCACCATGTGGGCCGAGAAGAGCACGGCGCCCAGGGTGTCGAGCGGCGAAACCAGGGCCACGAAGAGGGCGAGCCAGCCGCCGGCGAAGGCGGCCGCCTGAGCGCGCCGGATGCCGCGGTCGACGCCCGCCCGGCGCCAGAGCCGCCGGACTCCCCGGCCGTAGAGCCAGCCGGAGAGGACGAGCGAGAGGAGCACCAGGGGGTCGAGCGACCACCAGCCCCAGACCTCCGAGGAGAGGTCGTGATGGCCGAGATGGGCGACGAGGACACTCAGGGTCCACATCCCGGTCAGCACCCCCGGGTCGCCAGAAGCAGGTTGGGGATCTCGGTCGCCACGATGACGAGGGCGAAGCCGGTCGAAAGGACCATCCCGGAGGCCGCCATGAAGCGCTGGCGCGACCCGGTCGGCGTCCCCCGGGAAGTCGAGGTCGAGGCATCCTCGCCGGCGAGCCGGGTCCAGGCGCGCCAGGCGACGGCCAGGCCGGCCAGGCAGCCGAGGAAGGTGACGAGGGAGGCGAGGTGCAGGAGGAGCATGTGCCGGCTGTCGCAGGCGGTCGGCACCATCATGTAGCTCGCTTGGAGGTCCAGGGCCCAGGCGAAGGGCCCGGCGAGCACCCCGTACCAGAGCGCCGCCCTCATCGCATCACCTCGAGGAAGCCGGGGTCTAAATAGACGACCGCGAAGAGCACCACCCAGGAGATGACGACGAAGTACCAGTAGAGGCTGTTGAGCTTCAGATCCAGGAGGTGCTTCTCCTCGACCGGCCCGACGAAGAGGAGAGTGATGAGGAGGATGTTCTCGACCCCCGACGCCACCAGGTGGGTGGTGTGGAGGCCAAGGAGGGTCCAGACCACCGAGCCGTAGGCGTGGCTGTTCCAGCGGAAGCTCATGTCGGCGAAGAGCGCCAGCCGGACGCCCAGGAAGATCAGGCCGAGAACGGTGCCGAAGATCAGCCAGCGCCGCATGCCGCGGAGATCCCGGCGCTCCGCGGCGCGGCTGACCTCCACCATGGGCCAGACCGAGAGGAGGAGGACCGCCAGGTTCGCCACCCGGATGGGGAGACGGGCGTCGACCCCGTGCGGCGGCCAGACCTCGGCGTTCCCCCGCAGGTAGAAGTAGGTGACGAGGAGGAGCGCGAACATGGTCGACTCGATGGCGATCATCCCCACGAGCCCCCACCAGAGCGGAGCCCGGCTGCCGTAGACGACCGTCGGCAGCTCCGAAACGTCGAGGACCGCCATCTCGGGGTGGAGGGCGGCCGCGGTCTGGGTCCGCTTCATGGCCGTTCCTCCAGGAGCGCAGGTCCCGGTGAGCCCGGCGGCCGCTGGGGTGCCGGCTGCTCCTCGAAGCGGATGCGCTGGAGGTCGCCGCGGGGCCAGAACCAGCCGATCAGGGCGACCGCCCCCAGCACCGCCCCCCAGATGATCCCCCAGGGAGTGTAGATGGCGCCGATGAAGCCCACCCCGCTCGCGATGGCGAGGAAGAGCGGCCAGCCGCTCGGGTCGGGCAGGACGTCTCTGTGGTCGGGCTCGGCGTCCAGGGTGCGGGTGACGAGGATCTCCCGCCGCACCCGGGAGAGGCCGGTGACGACCGGCTGATCGCCCCGCCGGTCCCAGAGGGCGTAACGGCCGGCGACGGTAGGGAGGTAGAGATAGTTGTAGGAGGGCGGCGGCGAGGAGATCGACCATTCGAGGGTCGGCGAGCCCCACGGGTCCTCCCCCGCCAGCTCGCCGTGCCGCAGGCTGCGGACGACGTTGACGAGGAAGAGGAAGACCCCGAGGCCGAGGACGAACGCGCCGACCGTGGCGAGGAGGTTCAAGTCCGCCCAGCCGCTCTCCCGCGGGTAGGTGTAGACCCGCCGCGGCATGCCGTGGAGCCCCAGGATGTGCATGGGGAAGAAGGTCAGGTTGAAGCCGGCGAAGAGCAGCCAGAAGCTCCACTTCCCGAGGGTCTCGGAGAGCCGCCGGCCGGTCGCCTTGGGGAACCAGTAGTGGATGCCGCCGAGGAGGGGGAAGACGGCGCCGCCGATCAGCACGTAGTGGAGGTGGGCGACGACGAAGAAGGTGTCGTGGACCTGGAGGTTCAGGGGCACCGAGGCGAGCATCACTCCGGTCAGGCCGCCCATGACGAAGATGGCGAAAAAGCCGAGGACGAAGAGGAGCGGCGTCGCGAGCCGCGGTCTTCGGCCCCAGAGGGTCGCCAGCCAGCAGAAGACCTGCACCCCGCTGGGGATGGCGATCATGATCGAGGCGGCGGTGAAGAAGCTCTGCCCCAGCTGCGGCAGGCCGGTGGCGAACATGTGGTGCACCCAGAGCCCGAAGCCGATGAAGCCGGTGGCGACGAGCGAGAGGACCATCGCCATGTAGCCGAAGACCGGCCGGCGGGTGAAGGCGGGGAGGATCGTGGAGATCACGCCCAGGGCGGGGATGAAGATGATGTAGACCTCGGGGTGGCCGAAGAACCAGAAGAGGTGCTGCCAGAGGATGACGTCCCCTCCCTCTCCCGGGTTGAAGAAGTGGGTGGCGACCTGCCGGTCCATGGCGAGGATCAGGCTCGCCAGCATGATCGCCGGCATGGCGAAGAGGATCATGAACGAGGTGACGAGCATCGACCAGACGAAGAGCGGCATCCTGTTGAGCGACATCCCCGGCGCCCGCAGCTTGAAGGTGGTGACGATGAGCTCGATCGCCACCACGAGCCCCGAGAACTCGGTGAAGGTGATCATCTGCGCCCAGACGTCCACCCGCTTGCCGGGCGAATACTCGGGCCCGGAGAGGGGGACGTAGGCAAACCAGCCGGCGTCCGGCCCGGTGTTGGTGAAGAAGGAGAAATAGAGGAGAAGCCCGCCGATCAGGTAGCTCCAGTAGCCGAAGGCATTGAGGCGCGGGAAGGCGACGTTCCGGGTGCCGACCATCAGGGGGACCAGGTAGATCCCGATCCCCTCCATGACCGGCACCGCGAAGAGGAACATCATGGTCGAGCCGTGGACGGTGAACACCTGGTTGTAGAGGTCGGGGTTGAGGAGATGGCTCTCCGGCCGCGCGAGTTGGAGCCGCATGACGAGGGCCTCGATCCCGCCCAGGAGGAAGAAGACGAAGGCGGTGACGATGTAGCGCAGGCCGATGGTCTTGTGGTCGACGTTGGTGAGGAAGCCGACGAGCCCCGCCGGCTGCGCCCAGGTGCGCTCGAGGGTCCGGCGCTCGAGGTCGAGAGTGGCGTCGAAGGTCTGCGCGCTCATTTCAAGGTCTCCAGGTAGGCGACCAAGGCCTCCCGGTCGTCCGGGTGGAGGTTGGTGGGCGGCATGTGGACGCCCGGCTTGGCGCTCCCGGGGTCGGCGATCCAGTTCGCCAGGGCCTCCCGGGTGTTGGGCAGGGCCCCGGCGGCAAGGGTGCGGCGGCTCGCCAGGTGGGTCAGGTCCGGGGCGTTCTGGCCGTTGGCGCCGGTCCCCTGGATCGTGTGGCAGAGCGGGCAGGCCGACCCCAGGAAGACCTGTTCTCCCCTCGCCTCCAGCCCAGCCCCGGGCGGCGCGGGCGACTGGCGCTGGGCGGCCACCCAGGCAGCGAAGCGGTCGGGGGGATCGGCGAAGACGTCGAGCGCCATGTGGGCATGCTGGTAGCCGCAGAACTCGGCGCACTGGCCGCGGTAGAGCCCCGGCCGGTCGGCCTGTAGCCAGATCACCGAGCTGTGCCCCGGGATCAGGTCCCGCTTGCCGTGCAGGTTGGGGATCCAGAGACTATGGATGACGTCCCGCCCGATGGTGCGGACGAGGA
>JAXDLD010000025.1:0-15840 GCA_034666805.1 Acidobacteriota bacterium | reverse complement strand
CGAGCTCAACGGGACCCCGGGCATCCGCCGCCTGGCCGGGGACGGCGACGGCGATCCCTTCTGGGGCCGGCTCGGCTACCACCGGGGGCGGGGCATCCCGTCCCCCACGAGCCTGCTCTGCGCGCCGCTCTACTACGGCGGCGAGTTTTTGGGGCTGCTCAAGATCGCCGCCTGGAAGCGGCGGCCCTTCGACCGCTGGGACGAGTCGGTGGTCGAGCGCTTCCTGCCCGCCGCTGCGGTGTCGATCCGCAACGCGCGGGTCAACCTGTCGCTCGAACGCCAGGCCATTCAGTCCGAGCTCAAGGCGACCCTCGTGACCCTGGCCTCCGCCGTCGCCCACGACGTCAACAACGCCGTGGGGACGATCCTGCCCCTCGTGCAGCAGGTGAGGGACGACCTCAAGCGGGGCACCCTCGACCTGCGGGTCCTCGACCAGGACCTGGAGGTCGTCGTCGAGAAGGCGCTCCTCTGCCAGCGCATCTTCTCCAACATGCTGCGGGTGGCCCACACCGGCCGCGCCGGGGACGGGCCGGTGGACTTGAACCAGGTGGTCGAGGAGACCCTGCCCTTCTTCGCCGGCCAGGCGCTCCGGCGCGGGATCGAGCCGGTGCTCGACCTGGCGCCGGACCTGCCGCTGGTGCGCTTCTCGCGCCAGGACCTCCAGCACATGGTGCTCAACCTGGTGGGCAACTCGCTCGATGCTCTTTCAGAGAATGCTCTTTCAGGGATGACCGAGACGGCCGAGTTACCGGAGCGGGGTGGGTGCTTGAGGATCTCCACCCGCCTGGAGGACGGCGGTGCGCGGCTGGTGATCGCTGACGACGGCCCCGGCATCCGGCCCGAGCTGCTGGAGAAGGTGCAGGAGCCGTTCTTCACCACCAAGGAGGGCGGCACGGGGCTGGGCCTCGCCATCTGCCGGGCCCTCGCCTGGCAGAACGGCGGGCACTTGACGATCGCGAGCGCTCCGGGCACCGGGACGCGGGTCACCGTCGAGCTGCGGCTCGCCAAGCCCGCCACGCCAGTGAGTGACGAGGCGGGAGAGGCGGTATGAGGCCGCACCGGATTCTGGTCGTGGACGACGACCCCGGTCTGCGGCGCACCCTCGAACGCATCCTGGAGCCGCCCTACCAGGTCGCGGCGGTGGCCGGCGCCGCCGAGGCCCTGGCGCGGGTCGCGGCCGAGGAGTTCGACCTCGCCCTCCTCGACGTGCGGCTGAAGGAGGGGGACGGCTACAGCGTCTGCAAGACGCTCCGCCAGAGCCGGCCGCAGATGGACGTCATCCTGATCACGGGCTCGATCTCCGAGCCCGACGAGAAGCTCTTCCGTTCGTTGGAAGAGGGGGCCTTCTACTTCCTCTTCAAGCCGTTCGACCGCCGGGTGCTCCTTGCCCTGGTCGAGCGCTGCCTGCGCCTGCAGCGGGAGCGCTTCGCCAAGGAGCGCTACGCCGAGGAACTGGCGGCGGACCTCGAACGGGCGCGGCGCTTCCAGCAGAGCCTGGTGCCGCGCGGCGCCGTGGCCGGCCTCGGCTGGCGGGTGGAGGGGCGGCTTCTCTCGTGCGACGCCCTGGGCGGCGACTTCTACGTCGCCCAGGCGGACGGCGAGGGGCTGGTCGTCGCGGTGTGCGACGTGGTGGGTCACGGCGTCAGCGCGGCCATGTACGCGGGCATGCTGCGCTCGACCTTGAGCGCCGCCTGGCGCCAGGGGGCCGATCCGGCGCGGGTCGCCCGCGAGCTTCTGGCCGGCGTCGACTTCATGGAGGGCGCCACCTGCGCCACCATGATCTACGCCCTCCTCCTGCCGGACGGCCGCGTGCGCCTCTGGAGCGCCGGCCACCCGGCGATCCTTTCGCTGCGGGCGGCGGCGGGAGACATCGGGAAAGACGGGGGCGCCGAGCGGTTGCCGTCGACCGGCCCGCTGCTCCATTGGATGCTCCGCGACCGCCCGCTCCTCACCCGGGAGATCGCGCTCGCTCCCGGCGACCGCCTGCTGGCCCTGACCGACGGCGCCTTCGAGGTCCGGAGCCCGGCCGACCAGGAGCTGGGGCTCGACCGCCTGGAGGAGGCCTTCGCCAGCCTCCGGGGCCGGCCGGCCGGCGAGACCCTGGACGCCCTGCTGGAGCGGGTCCTCGCCCACGGCGCCGGACGGCCGGTGGCGGACGATGTGACGCTGGTGCTGGTGGAAAGGACGGGGTAATGGAGATGGATATCGCGAATCTCGCCTCGCCCGAGCGGGCGAGCCTCTTCGTGCGGGCGGCGACCGAGGAGTCCTCGGGGCCGGTCGACGGGCCCTTCCGCCTCGCCAAGAGCCTGCTCGAACGCGACCCGGCCCTGGCGCGGGCGGACGTCTACAGCGCACTGGTCCTGGGCGATGTCGAGGCGGTACGCCGGTGGATCGAGGGCAATCCTTCCTGGGTGGGGGAGAAGGGCGGACCACGCGGGGACCGCGAGCCGCTCCTCTACGTCACCTATTCGAAGTTCCACCGCGAGAGCCCGGAGATCGCAGAGGGGCTCCTCCTGACCGCGCAGTTGCTCCTCGACCACGGTGCCGACCCCGATGCCTCGTTCTTTCCGGCAGATTTTCCCGCGAGCCCTCTCCGGCCGCTCCTCGGCGCCTGCGGGGTGGCCGACTTCCCGGCCATGGCGGAGCTGCTCCTCGACCGCGGCGCGACGATCGACGACCGCGAGTCGCTCTACCACTCGACCGAGCAGGGGGACACTCGCTGCCTGGAGCTTCTGCTGGCGCGCGGCGCGAACCCTCTAGGCACCAACGCTCTCAACCATGCGTTCGATCGCCAGGGGCTCGACCGCATCCGGCTGCTCCTCGATCACGGGGCCGACCCAAACGAGGTGCTGGGGGACGGCGGCCCGTCGCTCTTTTGGGCGATCGAGAGGGGGCGGGAGCGGGCCGTCCTGGAGCTGCTCGTCGAGCACGGGGCGGACATCCACGCGAGGCGCGGGGACGGCAAGTCGGCCTACCGGGTGGCGATGCAGCACGGCCATTCGGCGGCGGCGGACTGCCTGGCCGAGCTCGGAGCGGGGGAGACCGCCGAGAGGTTGACCCCCTTCGAGCGCTTCGCCGGCGCCTGCGGCCGGGGCGACCTGGCGGCGGCGCGGCAGGCGGTGGCAGAGAGCCCTGGGCTGTTTGAAAACCTTTCGAACGACGACCGCCAGGCCTTCCTCCACATCGCCCAGGCGGGCAAGGCGGCGGTCCTCGGCGCCCTCCTCGACTGCGGCCTACCCGTGGGCACGGCAGGGCCGACGGGCGAGACCGCGCTCCACTGGGCGGCCTGGCACGGCTGGCGCGACGCCGTCTCTGTGCTCCTCGCCCACGGCGCCCCGGTCACCGCCGTGGAAGAGGGCTTCGGCGCCACCCCGCTCGGCTGGGCTGAACACGGCAGCGAGAACTGGCCCAACCCGGAAGGGGACTATCCGGGCGTGATCCGCCTTCTCCTCGACGCGGGCGCGGACGCCACGGCGATCGTGCTGGGATGAGAAGGGGAGGGCGGCCTTGCCACCCTCCCCCCCGTCAAGGCTCGTTGAGCGCCGGCTACTCGTGGTCGCCGTCGCGGGCGGTATCGGGAGCCGGGTTGCTGGTCTCGACCAGCGTCACGGCCGTCTGGGTGCCGCCCGCGAAGACCAGCTTCGCCTCGGCGGTGGCGAGCGGACGGAACAGCTTGTCGTCGATCCTTTCCATCTTCTTCATCAGGACACTCCTTTGAGAATGCCGGCGGGGAGCGGTAGCGCCGCGTCGCCGGGAGCCGGCGCCGCGGCCTGGGTCTGCCGCTCCGCCGGCGTTTGCCACTCGGCGGTATAGGGATCGTAGGTGCATTTCGACGGCTTCGAATAGAGGTCCGCCGCGTCCGCGAGATAGGCCCGGCAATCGGTGCAGACGTAGCGGAACTCGCAGTCCTTGCAGATCGCGATCTGGTCCTTGTTGATCGCCCAGAGGGCCGCGAAGTCGCGGTGGGCGAGGGCGCTGTGGAGCGGCACCTGGCGCGCGTTGCCGAACGACCGCGCCATCGACGGACAGTTCTTGATCTCACCTCGGGCATCGATCGCGAGCTTGCGGTTCAAACAGGTGTTGTGCTTCTGCGCCTCGGCGAAGGTCTCGATATTGGTGACGAAATAACCCGGATGGATCTGCCCGCAGCAGCGGGGCGAATCGACGACCTCCCGGCGGTACGCCGCGGTCACGCCGGTGCGGTAGGGCGGCAGCGCCCGGTCCTCCGGAGAGGAGTGGACGGCGATGTTGCTGATCCGCCGGTATTCGGAGGCGAGGCTCTCCAACGCTTCCTGCGTGAGCTCAGGGGCATAGGCGGCGAGGAGGTCGATCGAGCGCAGGCGGCCGTGGCGCGCCGCGCTGAGAATCCGCCGCAGCTCAGGCAGAGGAACGGGCTCGAAGCAGCGCAGCTCGAGGGCCTTGCAGCCGAGGTCGTCGAGCTCGGAAAAAATCTTTTCATAGTCGTGGTCCGAGTGCCGGTCGACGTCCAGGATGGCATTGGTGATCCTCTCCGGCGCCTCCCAGGTGAGGTCGAGGGCCGGGAACCGCTCCGGGTCGGCGCACCAGAACCCGAATTCATGGCCGAGGAGGAATTCGAAGTACTCGTCGATCTCCTCGTCGTACTGATGGTCATAAACGTTTTTGATCTCGGCGACCGCCTTGCCGGCGTGCATGGTCAGGATCTCGTAGAGGCCGTTGGGGATGGGCTGGGTCGACTGGCGTTGCAGGTCGCAGATCACGCTCCGGCGCGCTCCCCGGACCGGGATGCAGCTCGCGAAGAGGGTGAAGACCCGTTCGGCCGGCGCGCGCGGCTCAGACGTCATCTTCACCCGCGGGCGTGCCGAAGCATTTCGAGATCGGTTTGCGGAAGGGCGAGCAGGCGTACCCCTTGGCGCGGTAGGGCCGGCTCTCGACCAGGCGCAGGAACGTCGCCTCGGCGGTCTTTGAGGTGTGGAGAGAGCGGAAGGTCACCGGCACGAGCCGCCGGCCTTCCGGGGAGAGGCGCTCGAAGAGGCCGGCGTTGCCAGCCGGGCGATCGTCAGGGTCCGTCGGATCATCGGCCATGGGCATCCTTCCGGAGGAGGAGCTCCGCCACCTTTTTCTCCAGGTGATAGTTGCAGGGGCCGGAGACCATCCCGAACTGGCCGACGGGGTTGACCTCCAAGAAGACCTCGCGGCCGTCCCGCGTCTGTAAGAGGTCGAGCGAGCCGGTTTCGAGCTCCAGGTCCGCCATCAGCCGGCAGAGGCGCTCCGTCGTCTCCGTGCGCAGGCGGTACGGCACCATGCGGTTCGGCCGCACCCGGTTGTAGTTGCGGAAGTCGTTTTGGGTCCGCGGATCGGCCTGCGAGAAAATCGCCATGGGGTGGCATTCGCCCGCCAGGTAGAAGACCCGCAGCTCGTACTCCTTGTCGAGCCGCTCCTGGAAGAGGGAGGCGGCGAAGCGCTCGGGGAGGGCCGCGACCGCGGCCGATCCCAAGACGGTGGTGAACATGAAGTGGGTCCGCTCGCCTTCGAGGAAGAGGTCGACCTCGCCGATCGGCTTGGTGATGACGTCGCCGTAGCGGGCGGCGAAGCGCTCCAGCGCCGCGCGCTCGGTCGTCACCAGGGTCGCCGGCGTGTCGAGGCCGGCCTGGGCGGCGCGGGTCAGGACGTCGAGCTTGGTGGTGCCGGAGCGGTGCGGGTGGGAGAGCCAGGGGAGGCCGGCGAAGCGCGCGAAGAGGAAGTCGGAGAGCTTGCGCGATTCGAAGGTCAGGTTGCGCCGCAGGTCGTAATAGAGCTTGTGGTCGAGAGCCGCGGGCAGCTCGAGCAGGCTCGCCGACTCGTGGCGCCGTTCGCGCAGCCAGCGCCGGAACCAGACGGCACCGACCTCGGCGAGCGGCAGCACGACGCCGTCGGCCGCGATCTCCAAGGTGGTCTCCGCGCCGTCGATCGTGAAGCAGAGGGCGGCGTCGCCGTCCAGGTCCTCCCCGTTCAGGCGCAGAAAGCGGCCGCCGAGAGCCGTGAGCCAGTCCATGACCTCCTCGGTCGTGGGCTCCATGGCGGACTGGCTGAGAATCAGAATCATGGCTACATCTCTCTACCTGTCTAGTGCCAGCCGAGGAGGGAGGGGGGACAGAAGCCGGGTCCGGCCTCGGGTACAATGGCGCTCTATCCCAGCCCATTGGGAGGGAGTCATGCTCGACATGAAGATTGAACCGGGCGAGGCCGCCAGCCGCCCGCCTGCCGGGGAGGACTGGCGGGCGACCCATCTCGCGCTGTCCGCCGAGGATCTCCGTTTCCGGGAGGCCGCGGAGCTCGATCCGGAGCTCCTCGATCGCTCGCGGTTCAAAATCCTCGACGAGAAACAGGATCTCGTCTATTTCCACCTCCAGTCGTGGCCCACCTTCGTCGGCCGCGAGAAGCTTGGGCATATGAAGCGGGTGAGCCTCGCCGTCTGCAACCTCTTGCGAAGCATCCCCTCGCGCATCTTCGGCAACGACCCGCAAAAGCTGAACGCTTTCTATCGGCTCGGTTCCCCCCTTCGCGCGGAGCTCGTCTTCTCGCCTCCGAACGGGATCGAGAGCTCCGTCTGCCGGGGGGACTTCATCGATACCGCCGACGGTTTCAAATGCATCGAGTTCAACTTCACCCCGAACCTCGGGGGTTGGGAGAGCACGATCCTCGTGGGCCTGCACCAGCAGGTGCCGGCGACCGCCGCCTTCTTAGACAGCCTCGACGTCCCCTGGTCCTACCCGCCGACGCTCTGCCTCTTCTTCCGCCATGTCCTCTCCGTGCTCAAGGAAAACCGCTTGGCGGGAGACGGGGAGGTGAACGTGGCCTTCATGCTCGAGCCGCAGGAGCTGGAGGGGGAGTCGGATCGGCATCAGGCGCATTTCGAGGAAGAGCTGGCCAAGGCCTGCGAATTGGAGGGGCTGCAAACCAAGCCGCAGGTGTTCCTCTGCTTTTTTCAGGAGCTTGAAATCCGGCAGCGGAACATTTTCTTTCGCGGCACGCAGATCCACGCCATCGTCGAGCTCGCCTTGGGAGTGACCACGGCGCCGGTCTACCGGGCCTTCAAGACGGGCCGGGTCGCCCTCTTCAACGGGCCCATCGAGATGGCCCTCTCGAACAAACGCAATGTGGCGCTCCTCTCCGAGCACGAATCCTCAGACCTCTTCAGCCCGGAGGAGCGCGAGGTCATCCGTCACCACATCCCCTGGAGCCGCCGCATCGTCGAGGGGCCGGTGCGGTTCCGCGGCGAGGAGGTGGCGCTCGCGGAGCTGCTGGCGAACGAGAAGGACCGGCTGGTGCTCAAGAACGCCACCTCGTGCGGCGGCAAGGGGGTGTCCCTTGGGGCGTTCACGCCGGCCGCCGAGTGGGAAGAGCTGATCCAGACCGCCTTCGCGAGCGGCAACTGGGTCGTCCAGGAGAGGATCGAGTCGCTGCCCTACCTCTACCAGAGCGGCAAGTCGGGCTGCTCGGTGCACGACGTCATCTGGGGTCCCTTCCTCTTCGGCCAGACCTACGCCGGGATGATCCTGCGCATGCAGCCGAAGGCGGACGGGGGCGCCGTCAACCTCAGCCTGACGGCGACCGAGGGGGTCCTGCTCGAGGTCGACAGTCCGTAGGCGGCACTGGATCCGTTTGAATCCGAGGACGGGCGACTGGCTGCGCGGAGTCCCGAAGGAGCGCCGCAGGTTCAAACGGCCCCAGTACTCCTGCGCGCCACCCCGAGCGCCGCCGTGGCCACGTCGTGGACCGGGGTCGCGACGCCGGCCCGTCTCCCCAGCCGGGAGACCGCGCCGGAGAGGTCGTCGATCTCCGTCGGCCCGCCGGACTCGACGTCCAGGAGGAAGCTCGGCTTCATGACCCGGGGCAGGGACTCGATGTTGGCGAGGACCTTCGCCTCGTCGTCGTTGCCCAAGCCGACGCCCAAGGCCCGGGCGACGGCGGCCACCTCGCCCACCGCCCGTTCGAGGAGAAGGGGCCCGAGCGGCGCCTCGCGGACCGGGCCGATGGGCGAACGGGCGAGGCCGCAGGCGGCGGACATGGCGGTGATGAAGATGAATTTCCGCCAGAGGTCGGCGGTGATGTCCTCCGAGGCGCGGGCCTCGGCGCCCGCCTCACGAAAGGCCGCGGCGATGCGCTCGGCGCGGCCCGAGGTCCCGCCGGCACGCTCGCCCACGATCACCCGCTGAAAGTCGCTCCTCCGCTCGACGACGCCCGGCCCGATCCGCACGGCGCTGATCTGGGTGAGCCCGCCCATCACCCGCTCCGCCGGCACGCCGCCCGCGATCAGCCGTTCGGCGGCCTCCACCCCGTTCAAGAGGGGCAGGATCACCGCCCCGGCCTCGGCGAGGAGCCGGGCCGCAGGGACGATCTCCGGCAGCGAGTAGTTCTTGACCGCGACGATCGCGAGCTCCGCCCCGGCGAGCTCCGCCGGCTCGCCGGCCGCCTGGATCTCGACCGTGAAGCTCCCCTCCGGCGTGCGCACCGAGAGGCCCCGCTCGCGCAGCGCCGCCAGGTGCTCGCCGCGCGCGAGGAGGCCGACCTCATTGCCGGCGCGAGCCAGAGCGCCCCCGAAGTAGCCGCCGACTCCGCCCGCTCCCAGAACCGCGATCTTCATCCCACCCCCCTTCTGGCCGTCTGGCTATTTCAACAGCGCGTCCAAAGTCCTCTCCGCCTGCTCGTGGAGGTCGGCCGGCGCCCCGTAGAGGACCCGCGCGGTCCGTCCCCCGCGATCGAACAGGAAGAGAGTCGGCACGGCGGCGATGTCGCCAAAGGCGCGCGCCGTCGTCGCGTCGGCTACGGCCCAGCGTACATCGGGACTGAGCGAGGTAGCGGTCGCACGGACCTCATCTGCCGGCGATTCGACGGCCAGGGCGAGAACCGCGACCCTGTCGCCATATTTGGCTTTCAGCCGGCCCAGCCATTCGAGAGTCGAGCGGCACGGCGGACACCAGGTCGCCCAGAACTCGACCAGCACGGCGCGCCCCGCCACCTGGCCGGCCGTGAGGGGATGCCCGGAGAGGTCGGTCAACGCGAACTTCGGGAGCGCCGCGATCTCCTCCGGCGCGTTCGTCTGGGCCCGGTCACGGACGACCTCGTCTTTCTTGCCGGCTAAAATCAGGTCGATCATCCGGGCCAGATCGGTTTTGAATCTCTCCTGGCTCGCCGCGTTCCGCCAGGGCGTATAGCGGCCGCTCTTCTCTCCCTGGCCGAAGAAGCCGAAATCCCTGGGCCTGGCGACCAGGACGTCGTCCACGAACACGGCCGGATACCGGGTGACGCCAAAGCGCTCCGCGAGCTTCGAGGCGCCGAAGTTTTCATTAACGAAGGTCGCTTTTCCGGGGTACTTCGCCACTACCTGCTGAGCCAGCAAACTTGCTGGGTCCGAAAGGTTTCACGTGTAGGGCCAACGCACGAGCGTCACGGTGATCGTATGGCTCGCTCGTAGGTTCTGGGAAGGAGCCGGCGTGAGGAAGGCGAAGTAGGCGGGAAGGACCTGTTCGGCGATGACGGCGGCATTCTTCCAATCGTCCGGGCTCGGCGCGGAGCCGTTTCTCCCCGCGAGGATGCCCTCGGTCCGTTCGAGGAACAGCTCGGCGATCGAGTCATCCTGTTTGGAGTTGGCGAGCCGGGTATGCAGGGCGGCGAGGTTTCCACGCAGCGCGGACTGCCTGGCCGGGTCGGGCACCGGGAAGTCGAGCCGTTTAAACTGTTGTACCGCGTCAAGGTACTGATACAGGGCGCCGGCATAGAGCTTGGCCGCGTCGAGCTCGCCCGCCAGCTTGAGCGTCGCGTTCAAGCTGATGAAGTCGCCATGGCGTTCGATGGAGCGGGGCGGCTTGAAGGCGGCGACCGTCCGTTCCTGAAGCTGCCGCAGCTCCGGTGCGATCGGTCGCAGAGGCAACGGCGCGGCCTGGCGGTAGGCATGGAGGGTGGAACAGTACGACGCGGATTCGGCGGCCGCCTTCGCCTCGCCGATGTAATAGAAGCCCGCTCCCACGCTCGTCACGCCGGCGTACGCGCGGCTAGCATCGAGCAGGACTCTCGCCCTCCCCTCCGCCGTCTCCGCCACCGCCCGGATGGCCGCGGGGGTCGCGCCCCAGGATTTCGCTAGCGCCTTACCGTCGAGCGCGGCGAGCTCGAGGCTCGTCTTCTTCCATGCGGCATCGAAACCCGGCGCGCCGTTTTTGGGCGCCGTCCTCCCGGATTCCAGGGCACGAAACGAAGTGCGGGCCCGCTCCAGTTCCTCCAAGCTTCGATAGAGCCGTCCGGCGGCAAGCGAGAGGCGCGCGTCTGCGAGAGCCCCGGCCAGGCTGGGCTTGGCGCCCTTCCAATCCGGATCGGAATCGGGTTTGCTACTCACCGCCCGGTCGAGACGTGCGATCTCGCCCCGGATCTGTGAGGAGGCGTCCTGGGAGACCGCCGGCCCTGCAGAGATCCCGAACGCCAGGATTCCGAAGAGGAGCGTCCGGCACAGTGGGGCGTTCGTTCTCATCGAGGTGTCCCCCTTACCGGCTGATCCGACAGGAGTCGATCGGCCCTCCCCGAGCGTTGCCGATCAAGACGCCGGCTTCGCCGGTCAGCGGGTCGTCCATATAGAAGGTCACCAATCCTTCGTTGACGACCAGCAGGGTCGCCATGTTCAAGCAGGTTTCAATCTTGCTGACAAAAAGCGCCGACTCCGAGCCGGAGAACTGGATGGCCTGTATGTTGTGCGGGCAGTCTTTGGGCGAGTTGGTCAGGTGGAAGGTGCCGAAAACAACGCCAAAGCCAGGTTCGGATCGGATGACGGAGCCTGGACGCCCCTGGTACTGGCAGAACAGTGCATGAGAGGGGGTCGCCAGCAGCGCCCCCAGGCCTACGAACAAAATTGCGAGCGTCGCTGCCGTCCGCCGGATCTGCATAGAGGTTCTCCTCTTCGGTCGTTTCCACGAGTTTATCGCGGAAAGGAGGGACCCGGGAGTAAAATAGAAGCCGATGAAACTCCGCCCCTGGCTCGCCGCCTGGTCGCTCCTCCCCGGCCTCCTCGCCTGCGCACCTCCCACGCAGGTAGCCCCGAAGAGCCGGGTAGCCGGAAGCGTCGCTGTAACGGCGCCCGCCGTGCCTGCGCGGGTCGACTTCGCTAAGCAGATCCAGCCGATCCTCGCGGCAAAGTGTCAGCCCTGCCACTTCCCGGGCGGGAAGGTCTACGGGCCCATGCCCTTCGACCGAGCCGAGACCGTCCTCCGGCTCCGCGAGAAGCTTTTCACCCGTATCAAGGACGAGGCCCCGAGGCGGACGATTCGCGAGTTCCTTGCGCAGAACCCGGCGGCGGGGGCCGGTGCCACCCCGGCGGCTGCCGGGCGCTGAGGTCGACCGGGATACCTCATCCCGCAGGCTCCCTCGATCCATAGAGGCTGGAGGTTCATAGCCTGGAAAGCCGGATAATCCAGCCTGCCAGGCTACGATTGTCCGGATGGGCGACTCGATGACCGCCAAGAACGACGCAGTGATCGGGAAGGCGCCGGCGTTTCTAGAGGCGGCACCACGAGAGCCGCTTCGTTCGTAGCGGGCGTAGCGCCCCTACCCGTGGGGGGCGGGCAGGCCACAGACGCTTCGGACGAGGTCTCCTGTGGCATCCTCTACTCACGATAGGAGGTCATTCAATGCCACAGCGCGCAAGAGTGTTTGAGCGATGGCGGCCAGATGATCCAGCTACCGAAGGAGTGCCATTTCGAAGGCGAGGAGGTTCTCGTCACTCGGGACGGGGATCGAGTCATCCTGGAGCCTGTGGTCTCAGAAAGGACGTGGAGTCGGAGGTTCCTCGACCTCGCAGGGTCCGCACCGGATTTCCCCTACCCCGAAGAGCCGCCTCCGGTGGAACTGGAGCCTGATCTCGATTCGTGAAGTATTCCTCGCTACCGAGCGCGGATCAGCATTTTGGTTTCACCGCGTCCTTAGGGCACCAGATGGCGGCATTGTCGTCTCCCAGAGCGACTGCCGCGCCCTGCATGTAGAGGACGCCGACCCAGGCGCAGACCAGCGCATCCAAGGCGTCCTCGTAACGCTTGAGGACACCCAAGCTGCTGACGCTGTCGGCAGCGGGAAGCGGCAATGCGAGAGGGCCGAAGATCTTGACCAGGGCATTGTAGATATTCTGGAACTCCTCGAGTAGCTGAGAGATCCTCTGAGCTTTGTTGGAATCCTTCCAGTACCGACCAGCCTTCGAAACCTTGTATGGAACCCGAGAGGGGCGATCCAGGAGCGCGAGAAGCGCTGGATGGGGATAGACCTCGATGAGACGCTTGAGAAGCGGAGGCTCGGTGGCGGTTGTGGCGATCGGAAAACCCGCATCCGCGAACGCGGCGGATAGGGCCTCACCTAAGGGTCCGGGCCGGATCGAGCTCGGTGTATGCGCCGAGCACCAACGGCCTCCGAACATTTTGGAGATCGCGTCATCCGCGGCGCGGCGCGTGCTGAAGGGCGTCGTGGCGATCGGCATGTCGATGGTGACGAGGTCGACCGGCGCAGACGCAAGGCTTCGTGCCGCCTCCAGCAGGTTGGGGATGTCGGGAGGGCTACCAGGAAATCGCGATTGCGCCCAATTCACGCATGTACCTGAAGCCAGAACCAGGAAGGCGGCGTAGCTCGGAGCGACGGCGATGCACCGCCATTCGTCCCCGCTCGAGGCCACGAGCGCCACGCCGCTCGGTTCGGTCTTCGTCCATGCGGCGTCGATCGCTAAGATTGCGGTCATATCTCTCCTACCCAGGGGTTCTCTCCGCCGGCCCATAGCCGAGGATCTCGTCTTCCTCCTCACGGCTGAGGCGGCGGCCGAGCTCACCGGGCGGGGCTATCGGCCAGACTTCCTCCTCGAGGTAGCGCAGGAAGTCTCTGCCGCGCTCACCGTGCGAGTGTTGAAGGCTCAGTCGCTCGCGGCGTTCCTCCAAGGCACGGCGGATCGCTTCCGTCTTGCTCTCGCCGGTCATCGCGGTGACCGCCGCCAGTAGCTTCTCCACCTCCGGGCTCTTGATGTGCAGCGCCATGACCGTAGCTTAGTGCAAGTCGGCGGTGAACAAGACTGCATACACCTCAGCGCGCTAACAATATACAAAAAGATGAGCCTAAAACTAAAACGAGAGCCTAAAAATTCAATTCAAGTCACATCACTACACCAAGAGTTTTCTCTGAGGTGTAGAGACGTCACATGGCGAGCCGCTGAACCGCCACTAGAAGCCTCCAGAGCAACGTTTCTACGCCCTAGACACTGTTAAATGTGTATTTTCTCTCTCGGACGTCCTCCCGAGGTGCGAAAACCGCCGCCGGAGCCGGTCCAATACACGATGGAGGCGTGTAAATGTATTTTTGAAACGACTTGGCGAATTTTCGAGAGCTTTGGAGAGGCGCGGAGTCCCCTTCCGTACGCCTCCAGATCCGACGAGAGTGTATAAGTCCTGCTTTTTTGGCATTCCGATGGTCTAGAAGCTCGTCTCGTCCCGCGTGTACTCCCGCCCCCGCCAGCGCACCACTTCCGAGCCGTGCGCCACGCCCAGGGAGCGGACCACGATCCAGTTCCCCATCCCCAGAGCCAGCGGGTGGAAGAAAATCGGCCAGAGAGGATACCCAAGCCGGAGCTGGACCGCGGCCCGGCATCCCAATAAGAGGACGAGCGCGGCGGCGAGCGTGAGGCCGGCGGGTGCGAAGGCGCTCGCCGGGGCGGCGACGGCCCAGAGCGGCCAGGCGAAGGGTACGGTGTTGAGCAGCGTGCCCACGGTCAGGTTGAAGAGAGTGAAGAGGGGCATGCGGGCGACGGCGGAGTGGAGGTTCTTGGTGAAGCCCTCGACGATCTCCCGTCGGCCGCGGTACATGCGGAGGCGCACCAGCCGGTCGCCCAGGGCGATCGCGCTCCGGAACCCCGCCGCCTTGACCTCGATCGCCAGCCGGACGTCGTCGATCACCGAGCGGGCGAGGAGGCGGTGGCCGCCGATCGCGCGGTAGGCCTCGGCGCGGACGAGGTTGAAGGCGCCGCTGCCGAAGGCCGCCCGGGAGCGCGGCCGCCGGGCGAGGAAAGAGGGGAAGTACATATAGAAGACGGTCCCCAGGAGCGGCATCAGCACCTCCTCCCAGAAGCCGTGCCGCTCGAACCCTGGGAAGAGGGCCAGGTGGTCGAGACCCTGCGCCTGGCAGAAGGCGACCGCGTCGCGGAGGGCCCCCGGGGCGAGGCGGACGTCGGCGTCCATGAAGAGGAAGAGGTCGCCCGTCGCCCGCTCCGTCCCTTGAAAGAGCGCGTGCGGCTTGCCCAGCCACCCCGGGGGAAGCGGCGCGCCTTGGATCGCGATCAGCCGCGCATCTCCCCGCCGCCGATCGATCTCCGCCGCCGTGCCGTCGGTCGAACCGTCGTCGACGACGATGACTTCGAATCCCGGGTAGTCCTGGGCGAGGGCGGCATCCAGGGTGGCCCCGATCGCGGCCTCTTCGTTGCGCGCCGGGATGACGATCGAGACCCTGGGGACGGGCGCCGGCCCGCTCGGCAGACCCTCCGGCAGGCGCCGGAAGAGAAACAGGTTGACCCCCGTGAAGAGGGCCAGGAGGGCGCCGTAGAGGGCGCAGGGGAGAGTCCAGGCGAGCAGCGTCTACTCGACCTTCCGCAGCACCGGCCCGCGGATCTCCGCGACCGTGGGCTCCGCCTCCGGCTCGTGAATCTTGAGCTCGCGGTAGCCGCGCCGCCAGTAGAGGAGCGGCGGCACGTCGTCCGCCGGGACCCCGGAGGCCACTACCTCGCCGATGACGACAGTGTGGGTGCCGGCCGGGTAGCGGGCGAAGACCCGGCAGTCGAGCCAGGCCAGGGCGTCGGCGAGGATGGGGGCGCCGGTCTCCGCGGTCCCCCAGTTGCCCTCGGCGAAGCGGTCCTGGTCCTTCACCCAAGCGAAGCGGTTGGACAGATCGGACTGGTCGTGCCGCAGGAAGTTGACCGCGAAGACTGCCCCCTCCTCCTCGATCATGGCGTGCGCCTTGTGCCGCTTGTCGATGATCACGGTGATGAGCGGCGGGTCGGCCGATACCGAGGCGAAGGCGGAGACCGTGAGGCCGTGGATGTGCTCCCCCGACCGGATGGTCGTGATGGTGACCCCGGCGGGGAAGTGGCTGAGGGCGTTGCGAAAGTCTTCCGACGAGATCGCCATCTGCATCTCCGATTCGAAGTGGGCGCCGGCCGTTGCCTCGAGGCATTCTCCCACAGGCGGGACGGCGGGCGAAGTGGCGTTGGTCTTGCACTTACAGTGCAGGCGAAGGGGCCGCGGGGGACGCCCGCGGTTCCCGACCCTACGAACGGGAGGAATGGCCATGGGCAAGACTGCCGCGATCAAGGACAACGTCAAGGGCGTGCTCAACCAGAAGGTGCGCTTCGGTTTCTTCTCCGTCCCCCTGTGGGCGCTCGGGGCCTACTTCGTCGTCCGCCAGCTCCGCGGCCGGCGCAAGAGCCCGGCCTATACCTAAGCTCAGCCTGCCCCGGCCTTTACTGCCGGTCCCGTTCCATCTAAGCTAGCGTACGCTCCGTAGGAGGACCAGGAGGTATCGCTAGCATGGCCGTGGACCGTTTCGGGGTAGGTGTGTGCGCGCTGTTGTGGCTATGGGTTGCCGCGGCCGGAGGGCCTGCTTTCGCCCAATCGGTCGCCCAGGAAGCGCCGCCGGACCCTGCTGAACCGCCAGCCGCGGAAACGGGGAACGGCGTGCTGCCGAAGATCCGCTTCGGCTTCGAGGGACGGCTCAACTTCCGGTCGAGCGACGAGAACCGCTTCCCGGTCAAGTTCCCCTTCCGTCCCGAAGACCTGCCGCCGGGGCAGACCCAGGCCTTCGAGCAGACGGTCAACGCCG
>JAXDLD010000024.1:0-12592 GCA_034666805.1 Acidobacteriota bacterium | reverse complement strand
CCCGCTTCCGCGCCGCCGAGAACCGCCGGCCCATGCTGCGGGCGGCGATCACCGGCATCTCGGCCCTGATCGCCCCGGACGGGTCGGTGCGCACCTCGATCGGCCCCTTCGAGCAGGGGGTGATCCGCGGCCGGGTGCGGGGGGAGAGCGCGCTCACACCCTTCGCGCGCTGCCCCTGGCTGGTGCCGGCGGTGTGCACGGTGCTGGCGCTCGCGGCGCTCGGGGTCGCGTGGCTGGGGCGGCGCCCGCCTACTTGACGATCGAGGTGGCGATATTGGGGCTGCTTGGATTCACGTCCAGGGTCCGCGTGCTCGGAATGACGACGAGATCCATGTCCTCCATGGGGATCGCACCCAGAAGGACTTGATTTCCCATCACCAGGGCCCCCACGAAGCCCACCCGATTGCGAAACCGGATCTCGATCGGGCCCACGTACGGAACGAGTCTACGGCTGTCATCCGCCAAGGTCGCTTCCTTCTTGCCGGTCTCCTCGAGCTCCAGCTGAAGCTGCAGGTGCTGGGGTATGCAGAGGTGCAGCGACCCGGTATCCGCGAGCGCGGCGACGGTCACCGGGTCGAGGTCCGGCTTTCGCGGGTTGCGCAGAGTGATCTCGGCATTTACAAGGCCCATGCTCGTCACGCTAGCACACTACGCCCGGCCGGGACTCCGGTTTTGCTATCATCCTCCCGGAAAGGGAACCCCACCTATGATCGCCTCCGAAGTCCAGCAACGCATCGACCAGCTCTCGGACCAGCTGCAGAACATCCGGGGGTATCTTTGAGGACACCGGCCTAGAGCGGCGCTTGGCCGAGATCGACCACCAGCTCGAAGACGGAAAGTTCTGGGACAACCCGGCGAAGAGCGCCCCGGTCCTCCAGGAGCGGCGGGGGTTGGAGCGCCGCCTGGAGACCTTGAAGCGGCTGCAATCGGACGCCGAGGAGCTGACCGCCTGGCGCGAGCTCCTGGCCGAAGGGGAGGCCGACGCAGACGTCGAGGCCTTCCTCTCTCGGCTGACCGCCGACCTCGACCGGTTGGAGCTCGAGCTCAAGCTCTCCGGCCCCGACGACGACAAGAACGCCATCCTCGCCATCCACCCCGGCGCCGGCGGCACCGAGTCGCAGGACTGGGCGGAGATGCTGCTCCGCATGTACCTGCGCTGGGCCGAGCGGCACGGCTACGAGGTCGAGCTCCTGGAACGCCAGGACGGGGAGGAGGCGGGGATCAAGAGCGCCACCTTCGCCGTCCGTGGCCCCTACGCCTACGGCTATCTCACGGGGGAGGCCGGGGTCCACCGCCTGGTGCGCATCAGCCCCTATGACTTCCAGGGGCGGCGGCACACCTCGTTCGCCTCGGTCGACGTCTACCCCGAGGTCGACGACACGATCGAGATCGACGTCCAGGACAAGGACCTGCGGATCGACACCTACCGCTCCTCGGGGGCCGGCGGCCAGCACGTCAACAAGACCGATTCGGCGGTGCGCATCACCCACATGCCGTCGGGGATCGTCGTCGCCTGCCAGAACGAGCGCAGCCAGATCAAGAACCGGGCGATGGCCATGAAAGTCCTGCGCTCGCGCCTCTACGACCGCGAGATGCAGAAGCGGGCCGAGGCGCAGGCCGAGCGCGAGGGCAAGAAGAAGGACAACGCCTGGGGGAGCCAGATCCGGAGCTACGTCCTCCACCCCTACCGCATGGTCAAGGACCACCGGACCGGCGCCGAGGTCGGCGACGCCGACCGGGTGCTCGACGGCGCGCTCGACCCCTTCGTCGAGGCCTGGCTCAAGGGCCAGATGGGGACGCCGGGAGAGATCCCGTCCTGAAAACCCTCCCCCCCCGGCCCCCTCTCCCAGCCCTCCCCCCCTACCACCGGTAGAGGGGGAGAAACATCTCCGCAGGGCTGAGATCTGTGCCTCGTCGGGCTCCCCTCTCCCGGCGGTCGGGGCGGGCGGGCCGGGATAGGGGCCGGGGGTGAGGGCCTCTCCTCTCCGCATCGACTACGTCTCCCCGCTGCCGCCGGTCCGCTCCGGGATCGCGGATTACAGCGTCGACCTCCTGCCGCACCTGGCGGCGCGCGCCGACGTGCGCCTGATCCGCCTCCCCGGCCAGCCGGTGGCCGAGGAGGTGGCGGCGCGCTGGCCCATGGCCGATGCCACGGAGACCGGGGCGGACGCTACCGGCCCTCGCCTGCCGCTCTACCAGATGGGGAACAACCGCTACCACGCGGCGGTGCGGGAGCTTGCCCTCCGCCTGCCGGGGGTCCTCACCCTTCACGACGTGGTGCTCCATCACCTGCTCCTCGACATCACCCTGGGCGAGGACGAGTTCCTGCCGTATCTCGACCGCCTCGCCCACGATCACGGCTGGATCGGCGAGGCGGCGGCGATGGTCAAGCGCTGGCACGCCTACGGCGACGCGCCGGTCTTCTTCCTTCCCGCCCATCGCCGGATCCTGCTCTCGCAGCGCGGGGTCCTCGTGCACAGCGCCTGGGCGGCGGGGATCGTGCGCGAGGGGTGCCCGGAGGTGCCGGTGCGGGCCATCCCCATGGGGGTGCCCCTGCCGCCCGCCGCCGACACCCCGGCCGCTATCGCCGCCGGGCGGGAGCTGCGGCTCCGGCTGGGCCTCCCCCTGGACGCGCCGGTCCTCGGCTCGTTCGGCTTCCAGACCCCCATCAAGCGCACCGAGACGGTGATCGCGGCCCTCGCCGCTCCCGGCCTCGAACGGGTCCACCTGCTGATCGTGGGCGAGGTGGCGCAGGTCCTGGACTTGGAAGGGGAGGCGCGGCGGCTGGGGGTGGCCGAGCGGGTCCACATCGCCGGGTTCCTCCCCTACAGCGATTTCGAGGCGGCGATCGCCGCCACCGACCTCTGCCTAAACCTGCGCTACCCCACGGCCGGGGAGACCTCGGCCTCGCTCCTCCGGGTGCTCGCCGCGGGCCGGCCGGCGGTGGTCTCGGACTACGCCCAGTTCGCCGACCTCCCCTCCACGATGGCGATCAAGGTGCCGCTCGCGCCGCGCCGGGAGGACGAGGCGGCGGGCCTGGCCGATCTCCTGAGGCGCCTGCTCGCCTCCCCCGATCGCCTGCGCGCCATGGGGGAGGCGGCGCGCGAGCACGTCCGGCTCCATCACGATCCCGAGCAGTCGGCGGCGGCGGTGATCGCCGCTTGCGAGGAGTGGGAGTCGCTGCCGCCGCCCGGCGGCGAGGAGCGGGCGGTGATGCCGCCGCCGACGAGCATCGCCTGGGGGGATCTCGCGGGCGAGATCGAGGTGGCCGGGGCGGAGACGCCCTGGCCGGAGGGGGAGCGGCGGGAGATCGCCATCCGCCTCGTCAACCGCGGCTTCGCCCGCTGGCTCGCCGGCTACCGCGGGCCGGGCGGCATGGCGGTCGTCGTCAAGCTCCTGGTGGGCACCGAGGACGACCCCTACGACTACCTGGGGAAGACCGGCCGCTGGCTCTCCCTGCCGCACGACCTGGCGCCAGGGGAGGAGATCCGCTTGAAGACGGAGCTTCGGCGGCCCTTGGGGCCGGCGCGGCTGCACGTCGAGCCCCACCTCTTCAACGGCGGCCGCACCTCGCTTCTCGGCGGACCCTCCTGGGAGCGCGAGCTGTGAGCGCCCGGCGGATCGGGGAGACCTTAAGCTGGGGCCTCCTCGCGGCGCTCCTCCTCGCCACCCTCTGGGCGGCCCTGCGCTTCGACCGCGCCGGCCGGCCGTCGCTGGTCGGCGACGAGGCGACCTACGCCATGCAGGCGGCGAGCCTCGCCTGGGACGGCGACCTCGCCTACAGCCGCGCCGACTACGAGCGCTTCGTCCGGCAGTGGGGAGGGAAGCCGGACGGCCTGGTCCTCCAGAGCCGCGACCAGGGCCGGCACATCACCTACGGCAAGCCCTTCCTCTACGCCCTGGCGATCGCCCCCTTCGTGCGCTTCGCGCCCGTCCGCGGCGCGCTCGTAGGCAACGCCCTCTTCCTCGCCGCCGCCGCCCTCCTCGCCGCCCGCACCCTCCGCCAGCGGCTGGGCGGCGCCGCCCCCTTCTGGGTCGCGGTCCTGGTCTTCGGCTCGGTCTCCTTCGCCTACGTCTACTGGGTCCATGCCGACATCTTCCTCTTCGCCGCCATGGCGGCCGGCTTGGCTCTCGTCTACTGGGAGGACCGGCCAGGGGAGGCGCCGCCGGCGGAGATCTACGAGGAGGAGGAGACCGCCCCGCGCTGGCGCTTCCTCCTGCGCTGGGCCGTTGCCGGGGCGCTCCTCGCCATCCCCGGCGCCTTCCGCCCGTTCTATCTGGCTCTCCTTCTGCCCGCTGCCCTCGCTGCCTTATCCGGGTGGCGGCGGCGGAGGACCGCGCTGGTCACACTGTTCGCCCTTGTCGCTGGTGCCCTCGGCCTGCTCCTTCTCACCGGCCTCGTCCAGTGGCATGCCGGCGGGGCGTTCTCCGGCTACGGCGGGGAGCGTCAGGGCTTCTACCCGCGCACTGGCTATCCCGATGTCGACTTCCCGGCCTCTGGCTGGGAGGCCTCGGTGCGCCGCTGGGGCAACACCTCCTGGACCCAGGAGGGGGCGATCGACCCCTACCTCGACGGTCACCTCTGGGCCTGGAACGCGCTCTACTTCGTCTTCGGCCGGAACATCGGGGTCCTGCCCTACTTCCTGCCCTTGGCTCTCGGGTTCTTCGCCTTCTCCGGGAGGCGGGGCCGGTGGGCCCTCCCGCTCGCGATCCTCCTGGCGGCCGGCGGCTTCCTCCTCGTCCGTCCGTTCAACTTCTACGGCGGCGGCGGGGCGATCGGCAACCGCTACTTCCTCCCCCTCTATCCGGCGCTCTGGTTCCTCGCCGCCCGGCCGCTCCGCGCCTGGACGGCATCGGCTCTCGCCGCGGTCACCGGCGCGCTCGCCGCCCCCTTCCTCCTCCCGCTCTGGCAGCACCCCACGGCCTTCCCCATCGGGCCGGACGGCCGCTACCGGCACGTCTCGGAGGTCGCCGTCCGCAATCTTCCGTACGAGACCACCCAGAGCCACATCCCGGGCGGGCAGGACTCCGCTCACGACGGCCTCTGGGTCAAGCTCTTGAACGACAACATGGGGCGGATCGGCGAGGCGGAGAGTTTGATGGGGGATGCCGTGGGGGAGGTGCTGGTCGGCAGTCCGGAGCGCCTCCGCGGGCTCCTCGTCGTCTGCGATCCACGGGCGCCGACCCGGCTCGAATCGGGCGGCCAGACCCTGCGGCCGAGCCTTCTGCGGCCGAACGGGACCGTGGTCTTCGCGATCGACCTCGGGAAGCCCAAGGCCGTCCACCCCATGTGGTGGACGCGGGAGCCGTACTACCTCTACCAGGTGGACCTGCGCCTCCCCGGGGCACCGAAGGCGCCGATCGGGGTGCGCCTCCTTCCCCAGCGGGATCTGATTAAAATGGGCGGGGAGTGAGACCGAGCCATGTCGACGGAGCCCAAGCACAGTTGGATCCTCGCCTTGCGGGAGCGCCTCGCCCTACCGTCACCGGGGCGTCTGCCGCCCTCGGAGGCGCGGCAGGCCTCGGTCCTCGTGCCGCTCTACGTCGACGCCGGCGAGCTGTGGACGATCCTCACCAAGCGCGCCGACACCCTGCCGCGCCACCGCGGCCAGATCGCCTTCCCCGGCGGCGGCCGGGAGAGCGGGGAGGACGCCTGGGCGGCGGCCCTCCGCGAGACCCACGAGGAGATCGGCCTCGATCCCACGAAGGTCCTGCGTCTGGGCGAGCTGGACGAGGCGGAGACCCCCTCGGGGTTCCGGGTCATCCCCTGCGTGGGGGCGGTGCCCTTCCCCTACGAGGCGCGGCCCAGCGAGGCGGAGATCGCGGAGGTCTTCAGCATGCCCCTCTCCGCCTTCGCCAACCCAAGGGTGGTCGAGGAGCGCCCGGTCGAGATCGATGGCGCGGTCAGAAACCTCCGCATCTACCACGTCGGCCGCCACCAGATCTGGGGCCTGACGGCGCGCATTCTCCAGAACCTGCTCGTACGGGTGGGTCTGGAGAGCGGGACGGAGAATTGAGGATAATTTCCCTGCCAGATTGGCCTCTCGCCGCTCGAAAAACTCGCAAACGCCTTGATACGGACGAGATAAGGCCCGATAAACAGTCTTAGCGCCTCGATAACGGTTCAGGTGGAGCCGAAAAGTTCGCAAGCTAAACAGTTTTTCTCTCCAGAGGAACGAAAACACCGGCCCGAAAAGTGCCAGACTGGCCCCGCGGAACTTGAAATTGGCGCGTGAGGCGCCCATATCGGGCCGTGAGGCGTACATATCGGGCCGTGGGGTGCCCGTATCGGACCGAACGGTTCTCACAACGGGCCACGCGGCGCGCTTCTCGGGCCGGAAGGTGAGCCTCTCGGTCCGCGACGCGGGTTGGGCGAGCCCTGCTACAATCCGCCCCCGAAATCCCGCGAGAGCCTCCCCGGCGCGGGCGCTGCTCTTTCCGGCACTCTTCCTAGGAGTGCGCGGCCCATGAAACGGTCCGGTCGCAAGAGAGGACGTCATGCCTGAAACGCCGGTGATGCCCGTGATACCCCCAGTACCCCCGCGGCAGGCGGCGAGCTGGGGACTGCCTGTCGCTCTCGTCCTCCTCGTCGTCACCCTGCTCGCGGTCTACGTCCGGCTCGCGCCGCCCGCGCCCAAGCCGGCGACCGCGCCGGCCTCCGAGTTCTCGGCCGGCCGCGCCCGGGCGGTCCTCGCCGAGCTGGCCGGCGACGGTCGCCCCCATCCGGTGGGGAGCGCCGCCGACGCCGCCACGCGGGAGCGCGTGATCGCCGTCCTGCGCCGGGCGGGCTACGAGCCGCGGGTCGAGCCCGGCTTCGCCTGTACCGCCTCCGCCGTCTGCGCGCCGGTCCAGAACGTCGTCGCCGAGCTGCCCGGACGCGAGCCCGCCAACGCGGTGGTGCTCGCCGCCCACTACGACTCGGTACCCGCCGGCCCCGGAGTCTCGGACGACCTGGCCGGCGTCGCCGCCCTCTTAGAGGTCGCACGTACCCTCAAGGCGGAGCCGCAGCCCAGGAACTCCCTCCTCTTCCTCCTCGACGAGGGCGAGGAGGGCGGCCTCCTCGGCGCGCGCGCGTTCGAGAACGGCCCCGAGGCGCCGCGGATCAAGGCGGCCATCAACCTGGAGGCACGCGGGACGACCGGGCCCAGCCTGATGTTCGAGACCGGCTCGGACAACGCCTGGCTCCTCCCCTTGCTGCACCTCCCGCATCCGGTGACCAGCTCCATCTTCGTCACCCTCTGCGAGCTCCTGCCCAACGACACCGACTTCACGGTCTTCAAGCGGCACGGCCTCTCGGGCTTCAACTTCGCCTTCATCGGCGGCGCCGCGCGCTACCACACGGCGCTCGACGACCTCGCCCACATCTCCGCGGCGAGCCTGCAGCACCACGGCGACAACGCCCTGGCGACCGCTCGCGCCCTCGCCCAGGCGGACCTCGGGAGCCATCGGCCCCAGCGGGCCGTCTTCTTCGACCTCCTGGGCTCGCGGGTCGTCTGGTGGCACGCCGCGCGCGGCCCGCTCCTGGGCGGGATCGCCCTCGTGCTGGTGCTCGTCGCGGCGGTCCGGCTCCTCGCCGCCCGCCGGCTGCGGGCCTCCTCGCTTTTCATCGGGATCGCCGCCGTGCCGATCGTCCTGGTCGCCGCCGCCGTCGTGGCCTTCCTCCTCGCCAGGCTCTTCCAGCTCCTGGGGCCCGGCCTGCGGGTCCCCTGGCCCGCCCGCGCCCTGCCCGGGGTGGCGACGTTCTGGCTGCTCGGCCTGACTCTCACCGCGACCCTCGCCAACTGGCTGCGCCGGTCTCTCTTCTTCGGCCTGTGGACGGGGATCTGGCTGGTGTGGGCGCTCGCCGGCCTGGTCCTGGCGGCGAGGCTCCCGGGGGTGTCCTACCTCTTCCTCGTCCCCGCTCTCGCCGCCGGGATCTGCGGCCTCGTCCTGCCGGTGGGCGGCGCGGCGGCGGCCTTGGCCGGGGTGGTGCCGGCGGTGGTCGCGGGCCTCCTCTGGTTCCCCATCCTCATCCTTCTCTATGGCGGGCTGGGGACGAACCCGGGCCTGATCGCGATCGCCGTCCTCCTCTCGGTCCTCCTCACGACCCTGGTCCCGCTCGTCGCCCCGGCGGGGGCGGGGTGGCGCTGGGGGCTGCCGGTCCTCGCCGGGGTGCTCACGCTGGTGATGGCGGTGGGGATTCTCGCCTCGCCCGTCTACTCGGCGAGCTCGCCCCGCCGGCTCAACTTCGTCTATCACCTGGACGGGGACAGCGGCGGCGCCCGCTTCCTCGTCCAGACTCCGCCGCCGCTCCCCCCCGCGGTGCGCAAGGCCGCGGCCTTCGCCCCGCGCCCGGTGCCCGCCTTCCCGTGGTCCATGGGGAGCTCGTGGAGCACCCCCGCCCAGGCCGTCCCTCTCCCGGCGCCGGAGCTCGCGGTGCTCGGGGAGACGAGCGATGGGGGGAGGCGCCATGTCCGCCTCCGGCTAACCTCGCGGCGCGGGGCGGCCTCCATGCTCCTCGTCATTCCCCCGGCGGCACAGGCCGAGGTGATCCGGGTCGCCGGGCAGGAGGTGCCGCCCGCGCCGGCGGGCCGCCGCGCCCAGCAGGGCCCCGACGGCTTCCGCGTCCTCACCCTCTTCGCCCCTCCCGCCTCAGGGGTCGAGGTCGAGGTGGTCCTCGGCGCTCCCGGCCACGAGGAGTGGACCCTGATCGACCGCTCCCCCGGCCTGCCGCCCGCGGGCGCCGCCCTCCTCTCGGCCCGGCCGGCCGAGGCCGCCCAGGTCCAGGACGGGGACCTGACCCTCGTCACTCACAAGGCGCGGGTGTAGGGGCCGGACGCGAAAAGAGCGCGGGGCTTGCAGCGCCCCGCGCTCTTTCGTCCTTCGGGTTCGGGCAGGGAGTTACTTGACCGGCGCGGCCGCAGCCTCGATCGAGGCGACTTCGATCGCGTCGCCCTTGACTTCGCCCTTGACGACGACCTCGTGGCCGATGTTCGCCTTGGCCACGTCCTGCTTGTCGAGCTTGAAGACCTTGTGGTCGGCGCTGGTGACGAAGACCAGCTTGGCGCCGTTCCCCAGGCACTTGACGGTGCACTTGGCGTGCTCGGCCTTGGCGCCCTTGGCGCCGCAGGAGTCGTCGGAGATCCAGCCGGTCCAGCTGCCGGCGTCGGCCCGCAGGCTGGCGAGCGGCAGGAGGGCAAGGCAGACGGCGAGGACGGCGGCAACTACGGATAATCTCTTCATGAGCGATTCCTCCGATGCGTTAGACTTAAAATAAGGGCGGATACCCGTATCGGGTCCGATCATACTCCAGAACGCTGAATTTCCCTCCCGAGCCCGCGAGTCGTCCCGCGGCGCCCCCCGACAGGCACTAGAGAGTTGGGACCAGATGAGAGGATACGTGTGCTCCAAGACTTCCGCTTCGCTGCTCGCAGACTCCTGAAGACTCCCGGCTTCACCGCCGTCGCGGTGCTCTGCCTGGCCCTCGGCATCGGCGCCAACAGCGCCGTGTTCAGCCTCGTCAACTCGATCCTCCTGCGCGCCCTGCCGTTCAAGGAGCCCGACCGGCTGGTGGCGATCTGGGAGCAGTTCACCCAGAGGCGGGGGCTCGACCACGTCCCGGCCTCCGGCTACGAGCTGCGCGACTACCGGGAGCAGAATCACGTCTTCGAGGACGTCGCGGCGATGATCACCCGGGTGGTCAGCCTGACCGGCGACGGCGAGCCCGAGCGGCTCCTGGGCCTCAGGATCTCGGCCTCCCTTCTGCCCATGATGGGAGTGCAGCCGGTCCTCGGCCGCAACTTCCTCGCCGACGAGGACCGGCACGGCAACGATCACGTCGTCCTCCTCTCGCACGGCCTCTGGCAGCGCCGCTTCAACGCGGACAGAAAGGTGCTCGGCCGCAAGCTGACCCTAGACGGGTCGCCCTACGTCGTCGTGGGGGTGCTGCCGGCGGATTTCCAGTTCGGTCCTTCCGGCGTCGACCTCTATCTCCCGATCGCCATCGCCTTCGACAACCTCCCCTTCCCGCGCGACGCCCGGGGCCTGGTGCTGACGGCGAAGCTCAAGCCGGGGGTGACCTTCGAGCGGGCGCAGGCCGATGTGGACGGCGTCGCCCGCCAGATGGCCCGCGACAACCCGGACTACTATCCCGCCAACAGCGGCTGGGGGGTCTACCTGCGGCCGCTCCAGGACGAGATCGTGGGCAAGATCCGCCCCGCCCTCCTCGTGCTCGCGGGGGCGGTCGCCTTCGTCCTCCTCATCGCCTGCCTGAACGTCGCCAACCTCCTCCTCGCCCGCGCCACGGCGCGGGAGAAGGAGGTCGCCATCCTCACCGCCCTGGGGGCCAGCCGCGGCGCTCTCACCCGGCAGTTCCTGGCCGAGGGGCTGCTGCTCTCGCTGTGGGGCGGCGGGCTGGGGTTCCTCCTCGCCTGGTGGGCGATGAAGGCGCTGGTGGCGGTCAACCCGGAGCGGGTGCCGCGGCTCAAGGAGATCGGCGTCGACCTGCGGGTGCTCGCCTTCACCGGGGTGGTGACGATCGTCGTCGGCATCGTCTTCGGCCTGATCCCCGCCTTCCGCACCTCGGGCAGCCGGCTCCACGAACTGATCAAGTCCGGCGGCAAGACCTCGTCCGTGGGCACCGGGCGCCACCGCCTGCGGAGCGTCCTCGTGGTCGTCGAGGTCGCCGCCTCGCTCGTCGTGCTGATCGGCGCCGGCCTCATGATCCGCAGCTTCGTCAGCCTCTCGCACGTCGACCCCGGCTTCCGTTCCGAGCGGCTCCTCACCCTGCAGGTCACCCTGCCGAGGAACAAGTACCCGAACCCGGTGCAGCAGGCGCAGTTCTTCGACCGGCTGCTCCCCCGGCTGGCCGGCCTGCCGGGGGTGAAGGGGGTCGGTGGCATCTCGGTCCTGCCCTTGAGCGGCTGGGGACAGACCGCCGAGGTGACCCTGGAGAAGCGGGTGGTCGAGACCGGCGACCCCCATCCGCCGGTCGCCCTCCGCATCAGCACGCCCGACTATTTCTCGGTCATGGGCATCGCGCTCCTGAAGGGCCGCGTCTTCACCCCGGCCGACAATGCGCAGTCGTCGCCGGTCGTCATCGTCGAGCAGGGGCTGGCCGACCGCCTCTGGCCGGGCGAGGAGGCGATCGGCAAGCGTCTCAAGGTCAGCGACTCGAGCGTCACCGGCGTCTCGCGGGAGGTCGTGGGCGTCGTGCACGACATCAAGCACCAGGCGCTCGACGCCGAGTCGCGCGGGCACCTCTACCTGCCCTACTCCCAGCTCCCGTACCCCATGATGTCGCTCGTCCTGCGCACGGCGGGCGAGCCGGCCGGCCTGGCCCGCGGGGCGCGCGAGGCGGTCGGATCGATCGACCGCAACCAGCCGGTCGCCGACGTCAGCACCATGGACGAGGTGGTCGCGAGGTCCGTGGCGCAGCCGCGCTTCAACACCATCCTGTTCAGCATCTTCGCCGCCGTCGCCCTCTTCCTCGCCGTGGTGGGCGTCTACGGCGTCATGGCCTACTCGGTCACCCAGCGCACGAACGAGATCGGCATCCGCATGTCGCTCGGCGCCCGCGAGCAGGAGGTGCTGCAGATGATCGTGGGCCAGGGCCTGTCGCTGACCGGGACCGGGGTGGGGATCGGCCTCGTGCTCGCCGCCTGGCTCACCCGGCTGATGGCCGGCCTGCTGTTCGGCATCGGCGCCCTGGACCTGCCGACCTTCGTCGGCGTCGCCCTGCTGCTCGCCCTACTGGGCCTCCTCGCGAGCTACCTGCCGGCCCGCCGGGCGACCCGGGTCGATCCCATCATCGCCCTCCGCCACGAGTAGGGAGCGCCAGCCGTCGGCCGAGGTCTCCTCGCCGCAGTAGATCCGGCGGGTGATCCCCATCCGTATTTTTCCCGCAGGGTATGCGGATTCGAGCCGTATCCCTCTTGGAACACTGTCACGAGATCGGGAGTCACCCTATGCAGAGCGGGCGACACTGTGTAACCGGAGGGCATCTTTTGCCGCCTCCTGTCTCCATGGACGTGACAACCGAGGATTCATCATTGACCCAGAGCCCGTTGTCAGAGAGAGGTCATCATGCGCACGAGCCAGCCTGAAAACGGGCGGGAGACCGCCGCGGCGGCAGGCGGCCTGGAGACTTACGACGTTGTCGGCGTCGGCTTCGGCCCCGCCAACCTGGCGCTCGCGGTCTGCCTGGAGGAGGAGGCGGAGGAGCCGGGTGGGCGCGACCTCGCGCGGCTGTTCCTCGAATCCAAGCCGAGGTCCGTCTGGCATCCCGGGCTGCTGCTCGAGGACTCGCTGATCCAGATCTCGGTGCTCAAGGACCTGGCGACCGTCCGCAACCCGCGGAGCTATTTCACCTTCTTGAACTACTTGAAGGCCAAGGGCCGGCTCTTCGAGTTCCTGAACCTGCGCGACCTGTTCCCCACCCGGATCGAGTTCAACGACTATCTCGCCTGGGTGGCGGGGGAGCTGCGCGAGCGGGTGCGCTACGGACGGGAGGTCGTCGGCGTGGAGCCGGTGACCGGAGCCGGAGGCGACACCGTCGAGCTGCTGCGGGTGGTGACCCGGAACCTCGCGACCGGCATGAGCGAGGAGCTCCTGA
>JAXDLD010000023.1:0-5504 GCA_034666805.1 Acidobacteriota bacterium | reverse complement strand
CGCTCTCGTCTGCCTGGGGGTGATGGCGGCCGGCATCCCGCTCTACAAGCTGGTCAAGCTGGAGTACATCCCGAGCGACGTCGACGAGTCGCAGTTCGAGGTCAACGTCACGGCCCCGGAGGGGACGAGCCTCGCCGCCATCGACGAGATGATGCGGGGGGTGGAGGGGGAGCTCAAGAAGACCCGCGGCGTGCGGACGGTGCTCTCGACGGCGGGCAGCGGATTCCTGGGCCAGGTCAACCAGGGCTACGCCTTCGTCAAGATCGCGCCGCACGAGGAGCGGGTGTTCTCCCTTAGCCGGCTCATGAGCGGCCTGTTCCATCTCGATCCCCTGGCCGCGTTTCGCGGCAACTACAAGCAGCGGGACGTGATGGCCGAGGTGCGGCAGCGCCTGGTTCAGTTCAAGACCCTGCGGCCGGCGGTGCGCAACAGCGCCTCGCTCAACATCGGCGGCGGCAACTGGGACATCGACTTCGTCCTGCGCGGCCCCGACCTCCAGGCGCTCGCCGCCTACGCCGACCGCCTCCGCCTGCGCAGCAAGGAGCTGGGCGGCATCATCGACGCCGACATCACCTTGAAGCTCAACAAGCCCGAGCTGCGGGTGGCGGTCGACCGCGCCCGCGCCGCTGACCTCGGGGTCTCGGTCGAGGATCTGGCAACGGCCCTCTCCCTCATGGTGGGCGGCGACGACCAGGTCTCCCGCTTCCTCGACCCCAAGAGCAACGAGGATTATGACGTCGAGCTGCGCCTGGACGCGGGGGAGAGGAACGACCCCGACGCCATCCCCCGCCTCTATGTGCCGCGGATCACTCCGGCTGGCAAGGGATTGGTGCGGCTCGACAACCTGGTCCACCTCTCCGAGGAGGCGACCGCCTCGCGCATCGACCGGCTCGACCGCCAGCGCCAGGTCGCTCTCCGCGCCGGGATCGCCCCAGGCTACGCCCTGGCCGACCGCCTGGACGCCTTGAAGCAGGAGGTCGCGCGGATGAACCTGCCGGCCTCGTACACGACCGCGGTCTCCGGCCGGGGCAAGGAGCTGGAGCGCACCTACCGCGAGTTCATCTGGGCCTTCACCCTGTCGATCGTCTTCATGTACATGATCCTCGCCTCGCAGTTCGAGAGCCTCGTCCACCCGCTGACGATCCTCCTCTCGCTGCCGCTCGCCGTCCCCTTCGCCCTTCTTTCGCTCTGGGCGACGGGCAACACCTTGAATCTCTACTCGGCGCTCGGGGTCCTCGTCCTTTTCGGGGTGGTGAAGAAAAACGCCATCCTGCAGATCGACCATATGAACAACCTGCGGACGGCGGGGCTCGACCGTGAGTCCGCCATCCTCCAGGGCAACCGCGACCGCTTGCGCCCGATCCTCATGACGACCCTCGCCCTGGTCGCCGGCATGCTGCCGCTCGCCCTCGGGAGCGGCCCCGGCGCCGAGGAGCGGCGGGCCATCGCCGTCGTCGTCATCGGCGGCCAGAGCCTCTCGCTCCTCTTGACCCTCCTGGCGACTCCGGTCTTCTACTCGCTCTTCGACGACCTCCGCGGTCCGGTGCAGGAGCGGGTGGCGCGGTGGCTCCATCCTCAGGAGACCGCTCCGGACCCCGAGGCGCTGCCGGCGATTCAGGACTAAGATCACGGGCTGGATGATCCGGACCGTCTCCGCCACCCGCTATGTGACCCCACTCCGCGAAGGCGGTTCCCTCCCCGCGATCGTGGAGGCGAACGATCTCGGGGTCTATGTGCTCAAGTTCCGTGGCGCCGGCCAGGGCACCCTGGCGCTGGTGGCTGAGTGGATCGCCGGCGAGATCGGCCGGGCCTTGGGGCTCAACGTCCCCGAGCTGGTCCTGGTCGAGGTGGACCCGGCTCTGGGGCGCAACGAGGCGGACCCCGAGATCCGGGAGCTGCTCCGGGCGAGCGTGGGCTCAAACCTCGGGCTCGACTACCTGCCGGGCTCCGCCACCTTCGACCCGGCGGCCGACCGGGTCGACGCGGACTTGGCCTCGGCAACCGTGTGGTTCGACGCCTTCGTCACCAACGTCGACCGGACGCCGCGGAACCCCAACCTCCTCTGGTGGCACCGGTCTCTCTACTGCATCGATCACGGCGCCGCGCTCTACTTCCATCACAACTGGCCGAGCCTGGAAGCGATGGCCGGCAGCCCGTTCGCCCCCATCCGCGACCATGTGCTCCTCCCCTGGGCGAGCCGGCTCGACGAAGCCGACCGCCGGCTCCGGCCCCTCTTGGGCGAGGCCCTCTTCGCGCGCCTGGTCGAGGAAATCCCCGAGGACTGGTTTCCGGCCGAGCCCGGCCTCTCCGATGTCTCCGGCATCGACTGGCGGGCCGGGTATGTGGATTTCCTGACCCGGCGGCTCGCCGCGGCGCCGGCATTCCTCGAGGAGGCGGTCCGTGCCCGGGCGAAGCTCGTTTGACTACGCGGTGATCCGGGTGGTGCCGCGGGTCGAACGCGAGGAGTTCGTCAACTCCGGCGTTATCCTCTTCTGCCTCGAACGGGATTTCCTGAGCGCAAAAGTCGAGGTCGCGGAGCGCCGGCTCCAGGCGCTCTGGCCCGAGATCGACCTCGAGCTGGTCGGTCAGCACCTGGCGGCGATCCCCCGGATCTGCGCCGGCAGCCCCGAAGCGGGCCCTATCGCCAGGCTCTCGCTGCGGGAACGTTTCCACTGGCTGGTCGCTCCGCGGAGCACGATGATCCAGGTCTCTCCCGTGCACGCGGGCCTCTGCGACTCGCCGGAGCGCGCTCTCGACGAGCTCTTCGATCGGACCGTCCGCCTTCCCGCTGTGAGGTGATGAGCATGCCCAACCCTGCCAAGACCCTGAAGCTGGGCGGCCTCTCGATCGAGGTCCCCGATAGCGCGAAGACTCTGGCCAAGCTGGTGGCGGACGGGACCACGTTCGCGGAGGTCCAGGTCTTTCCCAGCGCCCTGATCCAGCCTTTGGCGCTCAAAGGTCAGGACACCGTGAGCTTGAACGACAGCCGCTTCACCCTCGGCGGCTCGGCCGACGCGGAGCTCGCGATCGCCGTGTTCAACGAGGCGAGCGGCCCGGACCCCGACCAGATCCTCAAACCCACGGCCGGCCGGGCCTGGTCCAAGCACCAGCTCGCCGCCGACGTCCAGGGCACCTTCGGCGGCACGGCCGGAGGGGTGGGCTTCGGTCTCCAGGGAGAGCTGGGAGCCCGCCTCCTGCAGTATCGGGTCCACGCTCCCGGAGAGCCGGTCGGTCCCGCTCTCTTCGCGGACATCACGGATTTCCTCCTGGCGCCTCGGCTGGCCGACATCGGCAAGCTGCGGGAGGGGGAGGTCCTCGTTTGCACCTTCCATGGCAAGCTCGCCCTCCACGCCAAGCTGACCTGGGCCGACGCCCTCTCGGCGGCGCTCTCGGCTCTCGACGAGCGGCTCGGCGCGGTGGGGGTCTCGGCGATCCAGATCGATCTCGGCGCCTCGGTGGCCGTCAACCTCGCGATCGAGGACGACTACCGCCTCCTCTTTCGCCCCGGCTCCCAGGCTCCGGCGGTCCGGGTCGAAATCCGGAGGACCCGCGGCCGGACCCTGGGCGTCTCGGCAGGCTTCAATCTGGAGGCCAGCATCGCCCATCCGGCCGAGCTGCAGCGGGCGTTGGACGCCTATGTCCAGGCTCGCCTCGGTCCGTCTTGGGCCCAGGTGCAGAAGCTGATCCAGCGGCTCGACACCGCCCAGACCTCGGCCGACCTGAATGCCGAGGAGCGCGCGCTGGCGGAGAAGATCGGCCACCGCCTCGGTCTCGCCGACCTCGACCAGGGGTGGAAGGCTCTCAAGGCACGGCTCGCCCAGCTCCCCGCCGATCTTACGCACCGGCTGGAAAAGGCCGTCAACACCCAGGTGAAGGCCGAGGTGGCGGCCGAGTACAGCCGCATCGCGACCGAGGAGGTCGTCCTCGCCTGCGAGCTCGCCCCCGCCGCCCTCGCCCGGCACCATGGCGAGATGCTGGCCGGGAATTGGACGGAGCTGCTCGCCCACCTCGCCGCCAAGGATCCGGGCTACGAGCTGATCGAGTACTTGAAGACCGACACCCTGACCCGGCGGCTCTCGTTCGGGATTTCGCTCAGCCTCGGCAAGTGGGCGGCGTCGGGGAAGGACGAGGTCGTCCGCGAGTGGAAGCGCCAGACCGATCTCAACGAACAGCACGAGCGGCGGAGCTTCGCCGGGCGGCGCACCTACGCGGCGGTCTGGGGTGGCCAGAGCTTCCACTATGCCTTCGGCCTGGGCGCGGCCATGGAAAGGTTTTCGAGCGGCCGGACGGCCGACGCGGGCGAATTCGACTACTCGCTGTCTTTCGGCTGGAACTGGAAGGCGCCCCTGACGCCGACCCTGCTCGCCGAGGCCCTGGACCTCGCCCATCTCTGGAGCATCCTTCCCCAAGAGGAGAACGAGGCGGACCCGACCGCCGTGCTCGCCGCGGCGAGCGGGCCGGCCCTGATCGAAGTGGAGCAGAAGGTCTCGGACCGCGGGCTCCGCGCTCTCCTCGCGGTACCGCCCGAGGCCTTCGAAGCGGCCTGGATCGAGGCGATGGCGGCGGCCTTGCCGCGCGTCCACATCTCTTCCAAAGTCTTTCGCGGCGGGCCGCGGGACCGGGTGGCCGTGTACGGCAAGGCCGCCGCGTTCGCCTTCGAGCAGAGCGGCGGCGCGGACATCTCGGCGATCGCGGGGCGAGTCCAGTACGCGCCCAATGATCCCAACACTCTCGTCCTGTTACGGCGGATCGACCAGGGCGAAATCGCGGCCGGCATCTTCCCGGACCTCGGCCTCAAGGTGCTGTGGACCGCGAATACCTCTGGGACCCGGCCGAGCGGCCGCTGCCATCGGGCCAAGGCGGCACTGGCCGGGCTCGCCGCTGCGATCGACGGCAAACTCCCACCGGCTGCGATCGAGCGGACCTTCGACGAGATCCAGGCTCTCCTGACCCGCCCGTATGAATGCCGCCTGCTCGGCCGGGTGGTGGCGGCCCTCGTCGCCTCCCGCACGCCGGGCGAGGTGATCCGGACGATGCGGGTGACCCCGGACAGCGGGAACGCCATTTTGATTGGATCTCGCCCTTCTTGACAAGTGTCATGCCGAGATCCTGACATTCCACCCTCGTAACCGAGGCGCGGCGAGAACAGAATGGCGGTCGTCAGGAACAACCAAGGAGATCCCATGAACCGCTCCCTTCTCCGCTTCTCCCTCTGCGCCCTGCTCGGCGCGACCGCAACCCATACGGCGAGCGCTGCCGAGCCGCCGCGCGCCCTCTGGTTCCACCAGGTCCGGGTGTTCGACGGCAAGTCGGTCCTCCCCGTGGCCGACGTCCTCGTTTTAGACGGCAGGATCGCCGCTTTCGGCCCCGAGGTGAAGGCCCCCGGCGACGCCGTGAAGATCGACGGCCGCGGCAAGACGCTCCTCCCCGGACTGATCGACTCCCACACCCACATCTACCCGGGAGCCTTGCAGCAGGCCCTGGCCTTCGGGGTCACGACCGAG
>JAXDLD010000022.1:0-7684 GCA_034666805.1 Acidobacteriota bacterium | reverse complement strand
CGCCGTTGGCCGGCTTGAAGGCGCAGTCGAAGACCGGCAGGTGCTCCGCCTTCAAGTGCGGAGCGCCCTCGATCGTGTCCTGCTCGTCGATCCATTCGACGATCTCGCGCACCTGCTCCTTGTCATAGCCCAGCCGCTTCAGGGCCTTGGGCACGGTGTTGTTGACGATCTTGATCATCCCGCCGCCGACGAGCTTCTTGTACTTGACGAGGGCGATGTCGGGCTCGACGCCGGTCGTGTCGCAGTCCATCATGAAGGCGATCGTCCCGGTGGGCGCGAGGACCGAGATCTGGCTGTTGCGCAGACCATGGCGCTCGCCCAATTCGACGACCTCGTCCCACGACTTCTTGGCCGCCTGGAGGAGCTCCAAGGAGACGTGGGCGGCGTCGATCTTCTTGACCGCGTCGCGGTGCTTCTTCATCACCCGGAGCATGGGCTCGCGGTTGACCTCGAACTCGGCGAACGGCCCCAAGGCGGCGGCGATGCGCGCCGACTGGGCGTAGGAGGCGCCCGACATCAAGGCGGTGATCGCCGCCGCGTAGTCGCGGCCGGAGTCGCCGTCGTAGGGGAGGCCGCGGGCCATCAGGAGCGCGCCCAGGTTGGCAAAGCCGATCCCGAGGGGGCGGAACTGGTGCGAGTTGTCGCCGATCCGCTCGGTCGGGTAGCTCGCGAAGTCGACGAGGATCTCCTGGGCCGAGATGATCACCTCGCAGGTGTGGCGGAAGCTCTGGACGTCGAAGCCCGAGCTCTCGTCGTAGAAGCGCATGAGGTTGAGCGAGGCCAGGTTGCAGGCCGTGTCATCCAGGAACATGTACTCGCTGCACGGGTTGCTGGCGTTGATCCGGGCCGTCTTGGCGCAGGTGTGCCAGTCGTTGATCGTCGTGTCGTACTGCATGCCGGGGTCGCCGCAGACCCAGGTCGACTCGGCGATCATCTTCATCAGGTCGCGCGCCTTGTGGGTGCCCATGGGCTGGCCGCCGCGGACCGCGCGGGTCGACCAGTCGCCGTCCGCTTCGACCGCCTGCATGAAGTCGTCGGTCACCCGCACCGAGTGGTTGGCGTTCTGGTAGGCGATCGAGTCGTAGGCGCCGCCGGTGACGTTGAAGCCGGTGTCGTAGCCGGCGTCGATCAGGGCCCAGGCCTTCCGCTCCTCGACCTCCTTGCACTTGATGAAGTCGACGATGTCCGGGTGGTCGACGTTCAGGATGACCATCTTCGCCGCCCGCCGGGTCTTGCCGCCGCTCTTGATGACCCCGGCGAAGGCGTCGAAGCCCTTCATGAAGGAGACCGGCCCGGAGGCCGTGCCGCCGCCCGCCAGGGTCTCTTTCGAGGAGCGCAGGGTGGAGAGGTTGCTGCCGGTGCCCGAGCCGTACTTGAAGAGCATGCCCTCGGTCTTGGCGAGGCCGAGGATCGAGGCCATGGTGTCCTCGACCGAGTTGATGAAGCAGGCCGAGCACTGGGGCTTGGGCTCGATGCCGACGTTGAACCAGACCGGCGAGTTGAAGCAGGCGAACTGGTGGAGGAGGATATGGGTGAGCTCGGCATGGAAGGTGTCGGCATCTTCCGCGCTCGCGAAGTAGCCCCCCTCCCGGCCCCACTCGGCGACGGTGTCGGCCACCCGGCCGATGAGCTGGCGGACGCTCCGCTCCCGCTGCGGGGTGCCGATCTGGCCCCGGAAGTACTTCGAGACGACGACGTTGGTGGCGGTCTGGGACCATGCCTTGGGCATCTCGACCGCCCGCTGCTCGAAGACCGTCTCCCCGCGTTCGTTGGTGATCACCGCGTCGCGCAATTCCCACTCGACGGCGTCGAAGGGGTGCACTCCGGGCGTCGTGTAGCGGCGCTCGAAGCGAATCCCCCTCTCCGCCACCTCGCGGACCGGGACCGTACCTTCGGACATCTCGGGGTGAACGGGTTGGGTCGCCATGCTTTCCTCTCCTCGAAGTTCCTTGTGAATGACCCGGGCGGGCGGCGCGGCCGCCCTGCTTCCCTCGTCGACCGGCCCCATAAAAGGAAACACGCTGCCGCCCCGCGGGGGGCATGGAGCCCCCTCGCTACCCTCTGAATTCAGCGTCCCTTGTGTCTTTGGGGCTTCATGGCGTTGATCAACGCACGGATGAGCCTAGCGCCGAGTTCCGGGGCTGTCAAGACTCTGACCACAAGATGTTGTGGTCGAGGTTCGTGTTACACCCCATAAATAGCCGTGAGCCGGGGAAGGAATTACAGCTCCGCAGGATCTGCGCAGGATTTCCCACGGATTTCCGCAGACAGAATTGCACGGTCACGGGGGAGGAGGGCGTGCAAAAAAGGGGGCCCCCCTCACCCCTGCCCGCAGATGCCATAATCCCCCCCATGGCCACCGACACCAAGCCCCCCGAGGCGCTCGCCGCCAGCGCCGCGCCCGAGCCGTCGCCGGCTCCTGACTTCGAGACCACCTCCGGCATCGCCGTCCGCCCCTTCTACGGCCCTGAGGACACGGCCGGCATTCCTTATAGAGAGGACATCTCCGACCCGGGGGCCTTCCCTTACACCCGCGGGATCTATCCGGACATGTACCGGAAGCGGCGCTGGACCATGCGCCAGTACGCGGGCTTCTCCTCGGCCGAGGAGTCGAACCGGCGCTACCGCTATCTCCTGGCCCAGGGGACGACCGGGCTCTCGGTGGCCTTCGACCTCCCGACCCAGATCGGCTACGACTCGGACCATGTGCTCGCCCTGGGCGAGGTCGGCCGGGTGGGGGTGGCGATCGACTCGATCGACGACATGCGGCGGCTCTTCGACAGCATCCCGCTCGACCGGGTGACGACCTCGATGACCATCAACTCGACCGCCGCCATCCTCCTGGCCCTCTACCTGACCGTGGCCGAGGATCAGGGGGTGCCCTGGGAGAAGGTCGGGGGGACGGTGCAGAACGACATCCTGAAGGAGTACGCGGCGCGGGGGACCTACATCTACCCGCCCGGTCCCTCGCTCAAGCTGGTGACCGACGTCATCGCCTTCTGCGCCGACCGGGTGCCGCGCTGGAACCCGATCTCGATCTCCGGCTACCACATGCGCGAGGCGGGCTCGACGGCGGTGCAGGAGGTCGCCTTCACCCTGGCGAATGGGCTCGCCTACGTCGAGGCGGCGCTCGCGCGCGGCCTCGCGATCGACGGCTTCGCCCCCCGGCTCTCCTTCTTCTTTAACGCCCACAACAACTTCCTCGAAGAGGTGGCGAAGTTCCGCGCCGCGCGGAGGCTCTGGGCCGAGCTGGTGAAGGAGCGCTTCCACCCCAAGGACCCGAAGTCGCTCCTTCTCCGCTTCCATACCCAGACCGCGGGCTCGACCCTCACCGCCCAGCAGCCGCAGAACAACGTCGTCCGGGTGGCGCTCCAGGCCCTGGCCGCGGTTCTGGGCGGCACCCAGTCGCTCCACACCAACTCGCTCGACGAGGCGCTCGGCCTCCCCACCGCCGAGGCGGCGCGGCTCGCTCTCCGCACCCAGCAGGTGATCGCCCACGAGAGCGGGGTGGCCGACGTCGCCGACCCCTTGGGCGGCTCCTACGTCGTCGAGGCCTGGACGGACGACATCGTGAAGCGCGCCCGGGGCTACATCGAGAAGATCGACGGGATGGGCGGCGCCATGGCGGCTTTAGAGAGCGGCTTCCAGCAGCGCGAGATCGCCGACGCCGCCTACGCCTGGCAGCTCGCGGTCGAGGAGAAGCGCCAGATCGTCGTGGGGGTGAACGCCTACGACGCCGAGGAGGAGGTCCCGACCGAGATCCTGAAGATCGACCCCGAGGGCGAGCGCCAGCAGGTCGCGAGGCTGCGGGCGGTGCGCGAGCGCCGGGAGGCGGCGAAGGCGCGGGAGGCCGTGACCGGGTTGACCGCGGCGGCTCAAGAAGACCGCAACCTCATGCCGCAGATCCTCGCGTGTGTGAAGGCGGAGGTGACGCTCGGGGAGATCGCGGATGCTCTGCGGGGGGTGTTCGGGGAGTATTCTGAACCCTGATCACGCCCCCTCCGCCGCCGCGGCGAGCAGCCCGGCGGCGACCCGCTGGTACTCCTCCTCGATCGCCGCCAGCCGGCAGGCGTAGTCCTCGGGGGCCGCCTCGGTCGGCAGGCGCTCCAACTCCTCGCAGAGGGCGGCCAGGTGCACCGCTCCCAGACAGGCGCTGCTCCCCTTCAAGGCGTGCGCCGCCCGCCCCACGAGACGCCGGTCGCCGCGGACGAACCCCGCGCGCATCTTGAGGACGCTGGTGTCCGACCGGAAGCTCTCGGCGAGACCCTTGATCACGTCTTTCCCCAGGGCTCGGCCGAGCTCGCGGAGCTCCGCGAGCGTCCCCCCGTCGAGCGCCGGCGGTGCACCCTGCTGCGTGGAAGGCGACTCCGACAGCCAGCGCTCCAGCGTCCGCTCCAGGACCTCCTTCTGGAACGGCTTGGTGATGATGTCGTTCATGCCCACGGCGAGGCACCGCTCCAGGTCCTCCTTCATGGCATGGGCGGTCAATGCCACGATGGGAACCCCGCGGCTATTCCCGGCACCCTCGCGGATACGGCGGGTCGCCTCGTAGCCGTCGAGCTCCGGCATCTGGCAGTCCATGAGGACGAGGTCGACCGGGGATCTCTCCAGGACCTTTAAAGCCTCCTTGCCATTGTTGACCGCGAGGACGTCGTAGCCCATGGCGATCAGGTGCTGGGTGACGACGAGCTGGTTGACGAGGTTGTCCTCGGCGACCAGGATGCGGTGCCGCCGGCCGGAGCGCCGGGGGGCGGCCTTCTCCTCGCCGGGGAGGAGCGGTGCGGCTGGCTCCTCGGCCGCCTCCAGGGGCAGGACGAACCAGAAGACCGAGCCTTCCCCGGGCCGGCTCTCGCAGCCGATCTCCCCTGCCATCTCCTGCACGATCCGCCGGCTGATCGCGAGCCCCAGCCCGCTGCCGCCGTAGCGGCGCGAGGTCGAGCTGTCGGCCTGGGAGAAGAGCTCGAAGAGCCGGCCCTGGGCCTCGGCGGGGATGCCGATACCGGTGTCGCGAATCGCGAAGCGGAACCGGCCGTCGGCCTGCCCCCGTGCCTCGACCTCGACCCTCCCCCCCTCGGTGAACTTGACCGCGTTGCCCACCAGGTTCGTCAGCACCTGGCGCAGGCGGCCGGGGTCGCCCCAGACCCACCGCGGCACCTCCTCGCCCACATCGAGGCTGAGCTCGGTGCCCTGCGTGCTGGCGTGGAAACGCAGCAGCTCGACGATCTCCGAGAGAGCCCCATGAAGATCGAACGGCACCCGCTCCAGGAGGAGCCGGCCGGCCTCGACCTTGGAGAAGTCCAGGATGTCGTCGATCAGCCGCAGGAGCGAGGTCGCCGAGCTCTGGATCAGGGCGACGTAGTCGCGCTGCTGCGCGGCTAGATCGGTGCGGAGGAGGAGGTCCACCAGACCGAGGACGCCGGCCATGGGCGTGCGGATCTCGTGGCTCATGTTGGCGAGGAACTGGCTCTTCGCCCGGTCGGCCTGCTCGGCCGCCTCCTTCGCCCGGCGCAGCTCCTCGGCGCGGCGGCGCTCCGTCAGGTCGCGGTTGATGCTCAAAATGGCCGGGCGGCCCTCGTACTCGATGAGCGAGGCGTTGACCTCGAGGAACATCCGGCTGCCGTCCCGGCGAAACTGCGTCGTTTCAAAGACGTGGACGACGCCCTGCTCCATCGTCGTCGCGATGTGGTCGCGCCCGCGGCGGACGTCCTCCGAGATGTCCGCGAGCGACATGCCGAGGAGCTCTTCCCGGCGGAAGCCATAGATTTCTCCCGCCCGGCGGTTGGCGTTGAGGATAGTCTCGTCCTCGGGGGCGAGGACGAAGATGGCATCGTGCGCGTTCTCGAAGATCCGCCGGTAGTCCAGGTTCGCCTTGCGCAGCTCCAGGGCGCGTTCGTCGACCAGTCGCTCGAGCCCGTCGTGGGCCTGCCGCAGCTCGTCCCGCGCCCGCTCCAGCTCGCCGGCGCGGACGGCCAGGAGGTGGGCGTTGGTCAGCCCTGTCCAGCGCTCCCGGTAGAGCTGCCCGGCGAAGACGGCGAGGTAGACGAAAAAGACGGTCAGGCAGAGGCTCTCCCAGCTGAAGATTCCCCAGGGATGGATCCCGGGGAGCCGGCTCAGGGTGAGAAGAGGGGGAACGGAAAGAGCGGCGACGAAGAACGCGAGGAAGCGGGGAGCGTGGGAGTAGACCATCATCCCCATGCTGGCGATCACGGCGGTGATGGTAAGGGTGAAGAACGACTCCACCCGCAGGCCGAAGTGCGCGATGACGGCACCGAACAGGTAGCCCACGAGGACGGAGTTCAAGCTCAGGGAGCCGTAGAAGGCGGCCCGCCAGAGCCGGGTCCGGGCGCTGTAGATCCGCGCGAACCCGCTCGTCAGGTAGATCCGCACCGCGGCCAGGGCGAGAATCGCGCCGAGAAGGAAGGCGAAGAGGTACGGCCTCCTCTCCTGGAGGCCCGACGCCAGGCTGAGAGTCAAGGCGAGAAAGGGATAGATCGCGGCGCCCACGAGGCCACGCCGCGCCGCCAGGCGGTCGGCGGCCTCTTGGACCTCCGGCAGGATCGGAAGCTTGGTTCTCGGTCGTGGCACAACACATTCGTGCACAGGAGCACGAGCCAATCGGCAATGCGAAGTTGAAGGCAGCGCTTATCTTGACGGTCTTCAGCGCCCGGGTCAAGCGCCCGGGTCGACGCCCTACATGACGTCCGGCGAGCCCGAGAGCTCCGACTCGTTGTCTGACAGGTACCAGTGGAGGGCCCGCATGGCGGAGGTCGCATGGGCGCCCCAGTGGAAGGTCAGGTTGAAGACCCACTGCCAGAGCGCCTCCCGCGGATGCCCGGCCTCATAGAGCCGCAGCCCCTCGACGATGTCCCGATAGATATCGGCGACGTCGTCCGCCAGGTCGCCCACCCCGGCGTCCTCGGGCGGCACGTCCAGGGGGTTGGTGACCTCGGAGTAGTACTGGAGGGGGAGCGCCTCGGTGGCGGCGTAGACCTGCTTCCACTCCGCCTTGGAGACGGTGTCGGGCAGGGGCTCGGGCTCGAGCGAGCTGTGCCAGTCGCCGGAGAGCTGGAGGCCGGCGAGGTAGAGCGCGCTCACCCGGAGGAGCGCCTCGCGGGCGCCGGCGTCGTCCCCGGAAGGGTTCCGGGCCCACTCGCAGAAGCGTCGCGCCTCGCTCGCGAAGGCGCTGAGGAGCGAAGTCGTGTCACCCGTTCCACCGAGCCCGGTGGCGAGGAGAGCCTGGTCGTTGCGGTCGGTCATGCGCCTGTCCATCCCTCTCGCCCCCTGCCTCATTCGATGGCCGCCCTCCTCGCGGCCGGGGGAGAGGCCCGCGAGAGCCGGCCGATACTACCAGTCTGTCAGCGAGGGGTGGACCCATCTCCGGCAGCGCCTCTGCCAACCGGGCCCTGATAGGTTGGGGGCGACAGCGCCGTTTGCCGGACCCCATTCGGAACGGCCCGGACCCTTTCCGAAGGCTTCCGGAGGGATTCCTGAAGCTCGCGGACAGATTTCCGAGACCCCCGGACGTGTTCCTGAGACTCCCGGACAGGTCTCTGAAGCTCCCGGACGGATTTCTCAAGCTCCCGGACAGGTTCCGGAAGACTTTGGACCCCTTTTGGAAGACATTGGAGAGGTTTCTGGAAGCTCCGGAACCCATCCGAGAGCTTCCGGAGCCTGTCTAAAGTCT
>JAXDLD010000021.1:0-8627 GCA_034666805.1 Acidobacteriota bacterium | reverse complement strand
TCCTCTTCGGAGTCGGCCAGCATGGCGTCGAAGAGGGCGACCGAGTAGCCACGGCTCCGCAGGTGGCTCGCCGCGTAGAGCGTCCCCAGGGGGGCGTACGGGCGCATCTTCTCGACCTGCTTGGGGTCGTTCTTCAAGAAAAATGCGTGAGCGAGGAGGACGTCAGTCATCAGGGAAGTTTGCGCTGCAAAGCGAGGACAGAGTATAGCCGCGGGATTCGGAGAGGGTCAAACGCGGATTCGACATATCGGGAGGATGGCAGAGGGCTGGTAGCATCCCGCCGTGCCCACCAATGCCCTGGAGATCCGCCTCCTCGCCCTCCGCCGCTCGGGGAGCCACGCCGTCGTCCACTGGCTGCTCTCCCAGCTCCCCGGTCGCGGGGTCTTCCTCAACAGCTGCAAGCCGGGAGAGAACCCCTACGCCTCCTGCTACCGGGGGGACAGCGTGGCGCGGCCCCAAGAGATCGATCTCGACCGGGAGCGCGACCTCGGACCTACCCCGAAGGACTTCCTCCTCTACAACTACGAGGACCGGGAGCTCCCCGCGGTCTTCTCCGATGCTTTCGAGGCCGAGCACGACCGCTGGCTGGGGACGAGCGGGCGGCGCTTCGACCTCCTCGTCCTCCGCGATCCCTGGAACAACCTGGCGAGCCTCCTGCGCTGGGCGCGGGGAACGGTCTACCCCATCTCGCCCGACTCTTTGCCCAAGGCCGCCCGGCTGTGGAAGGAGTACGCTCGCGAGGTGCTCGGGGAAACCTCCCACCTACGCCACGGCCGGACGCCGGTCCTCTTCAACCGCTGGGTGATGGACCGCGGCTACCGCGCGGAGCTCGCCGGCCGGCTCGGGGTCCCCTTCACCGATGCCGGCCGGGACGAGGTCGCCCCCTGGGGGCCGGCCACCTGGGGCGACTCCTTCGACGGCCTCGCCTACGACGGGCGGGCGGGCGAGATGCCGGTCCTCGAACGCTGGCGCTGGTGCGCCGGCGACCCCTTCTACCGCGGCCTCTTCGACGAGGAGATGATCGAGCTCTCCGAGCGGATCTTCGGGCCGCGTCCACCTTTCCCGGAGATCGGAGCGTGATCCGCGAAGCCTTCGTCACCCACACCGACCGCCGGTTCCTCCGGCTTTCGGAGGTCCTCGTCCGCGGCCTCGCCCGCTTCTCCAGCCGGCCGATCGTCGTCTTCGGAGTGGACGTGGACGTCGACTACGACTCCCCCAATCTCGTCAAGCGGCGGATCGAGAGCGGCGGCGAGCACATCGCTTATCTCAAGCTCCGGGCGATCCTCGAGAGCGAGGTCGAGCACGGGGTCTACCTGGATGCCGACAACGTCCCCAACCGGGAGGTCGACGCCCTCTTCGCCGCTCCTCCCGAGGTCGGCGCCTACCCCCTCCTCCCCCGCCATCCGCGCGATCTCGGCGACGAGGTCAACGGGGGGCTCATGGGCCAGCTCGGGGTGAAGGCGAAGAGCATGCCCTACGCCCACTCCTGCACGATGGCCTTCGCCCCCGCCTGCCGGGAGTTTCTCGCAGAGTGCCGGGAGGTCGGGCGCGACTGCGACCGCCGGGGGGAGCACCCGCCGGTGGTCGACGAGACGATCGTCAACGTCCTCCTGTGGAAACACGGGGCGACCCGGTATCTCCCGAGCTGCAACATCCCCCACCGCTTCTTCCAAGGCTACCTGGACGGCACCTACCTGGACGACCCCGAGTTCCAGTCGCGCTACGGCGGCCACCCCTACCACTTCTATACCTTCCACTACTGCAAGGACCCGGAGAAGGCGGCGGGCATGCTCGCGCGGCTCAGTTGAAGAGCACCGCGTCCGGGTGCTTGACCAGCATCAGGTAGATGCCGACGACGATCATGTCGGCCACCACGTCCGGGCGGCCGATCTCGGGCAGCAGGAAGCGGTAGATCAGCTCGGAGGCGGGCAGGATGCCGGTCTCCAGGTTGTGGAGCAGGAAGCGGTAGACCCGCTGGCTGTAGGGGTAGCCCTGGGTCATCTCGCGCACGGCGTGGATGTGCTGGTGGTCGAGGGCGGCGTCCCAGACCGTCGCGTAGTGGCCGGCGAAGGCGGGCCGGGAGACCGGCTTCGGCCGGCCGAGGCGCTCGTGGTGCCGGGAGGAGAGCTGGTAGCCCAGGTGGATGAAGTCCTCCAGGCTGGCGACGTCGCGCTCGGTCGTCCCCCGCAGGACGTCGCCGGTGCGCTCCAGGATCACCTCGACGCTCTCCTGGCCCCCGGTCTCCAGGTAGTGGAGCATCTGGGCCGCGACCAGGGGGATGAGGAGCAGGATCTGCCCGTAGTTGACCTTGCCGCCCAGGCGGTTGCGCACGCTCGCCGCCTGCGCCTCGTAGGCGAGGTCGAAGATGCAATCGGGCTGCTTGCCCGCCGTGAGCATGCGGTCGGCCAGGTCGTAGAACGACCAGGCGCTGTTCGCCCCGGCGATGATGAAGTACTCGAGCTTGGTGCCGGGCGAGGAGTCGACCTGCCGGGTGGTGCAGCCCGGCTTCTTGCCCAGCGGCTCCAGCGCCTGGGCGAGGATGATGTTGCGGAGGACCTCGCGCCGGATGTCCATCAGTCCGGCAGGTACTCGCGCCGGGCCGCCGCCAGGACCTCGGGGGAGCCCATCTGCTGGACCAGGGCATCCAGCTTGGCCTCGACCTCGCCGCTCTCCAGGCGGCGGATGGCGATCTCGATCCCGGCCTCGATCGAGGGGGCACGGTCGGTCAGGTAGAGGGCGACGGCGCTGTTGAGCGCCACCAGGTCGCGCTTGGGGCCCCTCTCCCGGCCGCAGGCGATGCGCAGGAAGTCGCCGAGGCTCTGCCGCGCGTCGGCCGGCTGCACGGCGCTCTGCGGCGCTAGCTGGAGGCCTACCTGCTCCGGTTCGAGGACGAAATCGATGGCCTCGCCGCCCTTGAAACCCTTGATCCGGGTCGGGGCGGCGATCGAGACCTCGTCCAGGCCATCGAGGCCGCGCACGGCCACGGCGCTCTCGTAGCCCTGGCCGCGGAAGACCTCGACCATGAGGTCAAACTGGCCGGGGTTGTTGATGCCGAACATTCGGTGGGTCAGCCGGATGGGGGTGAAGAGCGGGACGACGAGGTTGAACGGGGTGTTGACCCGGAGCCCCTTGGTCGCCAGGACCGCGCCGAACTGCACCAGGTTGGCGAGCTCGCGGCTGACGAAGATCGGCGAGTAGAAGGCGATCCCCACCTCCTTCAAGGCGCGCGCGATCTGCTGCAGGGTGGCGGCCGGCGCCGGCAGACCCACCGCCGCCAGGGCGTCGGCGCTGCCGGTGACGCTCGTCAAGCGGAAGAAGGAGTGCTTGACGATCCCCATCTCGTGGTCCCCCACGACCAGGGCGGTCAGGGTCGAGACGTTGATCTTGGCCACCCCGCTGCCGCCCGAGCTCGAAACGTCCATCAGCCGCGCCGGCAGCTCGATGTCGTAGGCGCCGGTCACCCGGCCCATGCCGTCGCACATTCCCAGGAGCTCCTCGGCGGTCTCCCCCTTGGTCTGGGCGGCGATCGAGAAGGCGAGCAGCCGCCAGCCCTCGGCATCGGTGCGCAGCAGGTCCTCCACCAGATCCGCGCTCTCGGCGCGGGTCAGGTCCTGGCGGGTCATCAGCTTGCGGATCAGGGGATCGTGCAGGGACATCCGTGGCTCCTCGCCGGCTCCTCGTCCGGGTATAGAAGAGGTAAGATTCTATCCTGAACTTAAAGACGGATGGGGACGGCTAGAGCGGGAACCCCGGCCAGGCGGCCAGCGGGTCGGTCGAGCGGACGACGTGCATGCCGGCGGCGGCGAAGCGGGCGAGCGCGGCCTGGGCGTCGGGGGTGAAGTCGAAGAGGAAGCCTCCGGGGCTCCCGGGATCGGGAACGGCGACGGCGGACATGCAGTCCTCCAGGAGATAGACCTTCCCCGCCAGGGCGGGGTCGCGGGCCGCGATCTCGGAGAGCAGGTCCTCGACCGTGCTCTTGACGCAGTGGCTCGCCGCCTGGCCGGCGACGATCAGGGCGTCGGCCGCGAGCAGGGTCTCGATCAACCTCTCGTTGCGCCGGCCGAGGACGCTGCCGTCGTGGGCGAGGAGGACCTCGGGGGAGAGGGCGGAGTAGCTCTCGGTCAACGGCTCGCCCCCCTTGACCTCGACGGCGGAGCGGGCGGCGCGCGCGAAGGCGTGGAAGAGCCGCGCCTCCTCGACCACCCCGGCCAGGGCATGGCCGTCGCTCCCCAGGAGGCAGTGGGGCGGCCAGAGGTAGAGCCGGTAGCGGCCTCCCCTTTCGAGCTCGGCGCAGTAGGCCTCGGCCTGGCGGGTCAGCCACTCCGGATCCCGGCGACCGCCCGGGGCCAGCCAGGCCGCGAGGTCGGAATTGGGACGGACGGCGCCCTCCCGCACCTGGGCGGCGGTGATCTCGCGGTGGGCGGTCAAGGGCTGGCCGGAGGCATCCACCCAGAAAGCGGGAAAGAAGATCTGGAATGGGAAGTGGGTGTCGAGGGTCGCCGTGACCTCGGTCACCGCCGCCAGGTTCCGGTAGAGGAAGCGGGCGATGCGGTCGCTGTCCTCGACCGCCCCGCGGCCGCTCCGCCCCCCCACGTAGAGGCTCCCCTCGGGCAGGCAGAAGTCCTTCTGGAGGTCGACCAGGAGGAGGTGGAGCCGCCGCCGGTCGGCGGCGGCGGGGCGGATGCGATGCTCCCGCCGCCAGGCGCCGGCAAGGCCGAAGAGCGCTTCCGCGTCCGGCCGGTAGCCCCACTGGGCGGCGTGCTCGGGAGCGTAGAAGCCGGGGACCGGGAGCTCGCCCGTCATGCCGGCTCGCCGATCGGAGTGCCTGCCAACCCGCGGGCCGCGAGCACCAGCTCGGTCTTGCGCTCGTAGAGCCGGCGTTCGAGCCCCACCGGGTAGAGGTGGGGGTAGACGAAGCGCTTGATCCCCGGGTGGAAGCCGGCGAGCTGCTCCTGGACCCGCTGCCGGGCGCCCGCGATCGAGAGCGGCTCGCCCACTCTCCTGCCCCGGCGGAAGACCGGTTGGAGGAGGTCGGTGTAGGGGGTGTTGGGCGCCATGGGTTTCCGGCGGGTGGCGTCGGCGGGGTCGACCAGGACCGGCGGCCGTTCGACCCCCAGCTCCTCGTCGTAGATCAGGTCGCCCAGGAACTCGGCGCCGGAGTGGAAGCGGCGCACCGCGAGGAGGCCCGGGGTCGAGATCTTGATCGTCTGCTCGGAGAGCTTGATGGGGTAGCGCCAGGGCTCCCCGGGCCGGCGGAGGGCGGCAAGCTTGTAGACCCCGCCCAGGGCCGGGTCGTCGTGCCCGGTGACCAGCCGGGTGCCCACCCCCCAGACCCCGATAGCCGCCCCCTGCTGCTTGAGGCTCTCGATCACCCGCTCGTCGAGGTCGTTGCTGGCGAGGATCTCTGCCTCCGGGAAGCCGGCCTCGTCGAGCACCCGGCGGGCCTGGTTCGAGAGGTAGGCGAGGTCGCCGGAGTCGAGCCGGACCCCGGCCAGCCGGTGCCCCGCCTCCTCCAGCCGCCGCCCCACCTCGGCGGCGTGGCGCACGCCGTCCAGTGTGTTGTAGGTATCGACTAAGAAGACGCAGTTGTTGGGCATCGCCTCGGCGTAGGCATTGAAGGCCTCGATCTCGCTGTCGAAGGCCATCACCCAGCTATGGGCGTGGGTGCCCTTGACCGGGATGCCGAAGAGCCTCCCGGCCAAGACGTTCGAGGTGCCGGCGACGCCGCCGATATAGGCGGCCCGGCTGGCGGCCAACGCCCCGTCGATTCCCTGCGCCCGCCGGAGACCGAACTCGAGCACCGGCTCCCCCCCAGCCGCCAGGCAGACCCGGGCCGCCTTGGTGGCGATCAGGGTCTGGAAGTTGACGAGGTTGAGAAGCGTCGACTCGACGATCTGCGCCTGGATCAGGGGTCCCCGCACCCGGAGCAGCGGCTCCTGGGGGAAGACGACCGTCCCCTCGGGCACGGCGTCGACGTCGCACTCGAAGGTCATGGCTCCCAGGGCGTCCAGGAACTCCCGCGGGAAGAGGGGAAGGCCGTCGTTGCCGGCTAAGCCGGCGAGGAAATCGAGGTCCTCGGCGGCGAAGGCGAGCCCTTCCAGGTACTCGGCGGCGAGCTCCAGGCCGCAGGCGACGCTGAAGCCGCCGCCGAACGGGTTGTGGCGGAAGGAGAGATAGAAGACCGCCTCCTGGTCGCCGGCCCCGGACTTCCAGTAGCCGCACGCCATGGTGAGCTCGTAGAGGTCGGTGAGGAGGGCGAGCGACGGCCGGTAGAGGCTCGCGAGGGTGCTCACGAGCGGACGCTCCCCGGCGGCAGGACGTAGAGGAGCACGGCGAAGTAGTGGAAGATGCTGCCGGCGAGGACAAAGAGGTGCCAGACCGCATGGTGGTACGGCAGCCGGCGCCAGAGGTAGAAGACGATCCCGACGGTATAGGTGAGGCCGCCGGCCACGAGGAGGGCGACCCCGCCGCGCTCGACCGAGTGGACGAGCGGCTTCAAAGCGAGGAGGATCGACCAGCCCATGCCGAGGTAGAGGAGGATCGAAAAGACCGGGTAGCGGCCGGTGGCGAACACCTTGAAGAGGATGCCGACGATCGCCAGGAACCAGACCAGGCCGAGGAGGGCGTACCCCTGGGGCCCGCGCAGGTTGACGAGGGTGAACGGGGTGTAGGTGCCGGCGATGAGCAGGTAGATGGCGGAATGGTCAAGCGCCCGCAGCACCGGCTTGGCCCGCGGCGAAGGGATGCTGTGGTAGAGCGTCGAGGCGAGATAGAGGAGGACCAGGGTCACCCCGAAGATGGTGTCCCCCGCCAGGCACCAGGGGCCGCGCTGCCGACCCACGGCGACGAGGACGGCAAGGCCGATGATGGCGAGCCCGGTCCCCAGACCATGGGTGACGCCGTGGGCGATCTCCTCGCGGAGCGAGTAGGCGTGCGGTGGGGAGGGGACTCGGGCCATGGTGGGAGGTACGGACGGAGAAGGGCCGTCCGGGCTGACCGCGGATCGTAGCATGGGCTCTTCCGCCCCGTCGTCGGCGCTATGATGTGCGGCTATGAACGACGAGCTCTGGCCGGCCTTGCCATACGACGCCTGGAAGGACACCTACGCGACCCTCCACATGTGGACCCAGGTCGTCGGCAAGGTCGCTCTCGCGCTGGCGCCGCCGCTCCCTCACTCCTGGGGGATCGCTCTCCACCTCACGTCGCGGGGCCTGACGACCCGGCCCCTGGCCCACGGCGCCCGCTCGTTCACGCTGGAATTCGACTTCCTCGATCACCAGCTCCTGATCCGCACCACCGACGGCGACCGCCGGGCGTTGAAGCTCGCGCCGCGTTCGGTCGCCGATTTCTACCGCGAGGTCATGGCGACCCTCGCCGAGATGTCGCTGCCGGTCCAGATCTGGCCGTTCCCCGTGGAGATCCTGGCGCCGATTCCGTTCGCGGAGGATGCCGGGCATCATTCTTATGATCCCGAATTCGCGCACCGCTTCTGGCGGATCCTCGTCCAGGTCGAGCGGGTGTTTACCGCCGCCCGCTGCCGGTTCGTCGGCAAGTGCAGCCCGACGCACTTCTTCTGGGGCAGCTTCGATCTCGCCGTCACCCGCTTCTCCGGAAGGCCGGCGCCCCCGCGCGAAGGCCCCGCCTTCATGCGCGAGGCGTACTCGCACGAGGTGATCAGCCACGGTTTCTGGCCCGGTGGCGGAACCCTCTTGGAGCCGGTGTTCTATGCCTATGCCGTCCCCGAGCCGGCCGGCCTCAAGGAGGCGAGCGTCGAGCCCGCCGCCGCCTACTACCACCAGGAGATGGGCGAGTTCGTCCTGCCGTACGAAGCGATCCGCACGACAGCCTCTCCGGGCCAGGCGATCGCGGCCTTCGTCGACAGCACCTACGAGAAGGCGGCGAGCCTGGCCGGGTGGGACCGCGCCGCGTTGGAGCGTACTCTGCCTTAACCATCGCGAACGGCCGCCCTCTAGCAGGCAGCACCCCGCGCGGGGGAACCCGAGCCCTGACCGGCAAGGCAGAATTGACAGGCAGGAGGCCCAGTCAAACCGGCGGTGGAATCGGCGGCTTCCGGGAGAACGCCCCCACGGGTGGGGGCGCTACGACCACCTCCTGGCCGTGCCAAGCTGGCGGCGTTGGCGTCCTGGCAGATCGCCCCCTACCCTTCTGCCGTCAGATAGAAGACGCGTGTCCGCCAGGAAGATCTAAGACCCGGGCTCGGCACACCTTATGACGTGAGCGATAGGGTAGGGAGACCCGGTTGAGTTCCCGGGCCCCCCTCCCTCCGAACCGGACGTACGGATCTCCCGCATCCGGCTCTCCAGTCGGTGGTTTTACCTCCGAGAGGATTGGCGGAGCTGGGCCAAGGCTGTGCAGTAGGAGAACAGCCCCAGCTCAGTGAAGAAGGCATTGGGCCAGCGTTGATGGTCGCGACCGCGGCCTCGACCTTTGCGTCCATGGCGCTTTCTCAGGATGCTTCGCAGTCGCATCCGCACCCATTCGTCCAGACGCCCGAACGTGGTCTTGTGGCTGTGCTTGAAGTACTCAAACCAACCGCACCGCTTGGCGTTGACCTTGGCGATGATCTCCCGCAGGCTCTTCCCATTCGTGCGACGCGTCTCCGAGCG
>JAXDLD010000020.1:0-3993 GCA_034666805.1 Acidobacteriota bacterium | reverse complement strand
GGACGGAGAAGAAGTAGGAAGAGGTAGGTAGGGTCAGGGGGGCCTCCGGGCCCCCCTGGTCGTCTCACACCGACACGTCCCATCCCCGGCCCTTCGCTGCACTATGGGTCCGGGGGGTGGCTTCATCCCCATTTGATTTGAATTTCTGCCTTATCATCTATCGGGGGAGGAGACCATGGACTCGAAGTTCGGGTGGAACCTGTCCACCTTGCGCACCGGCATCGCCTACCTGGTGATGATCGCCGGCACCATCGCCGGCTTCTTCTGGCTCCGCGCCCACGGCGCCGGCCTCGTGGCCCCGGCACCCTCCGCGGGCGTCCCCCGCTTCGGCGTTGTCGAAGGGGCCGCGGGAGCGGCGAGGGGCGACAGCTTCCTGCACGTCCTGATCGCGCTCATCGTCATCATCGCCGCGGCGCGTCTCGTGGGCGCCCTCTTCAAGTACATCGAGCAGCCGCCGGTCATCGGCGAGGTGGTCGCCGGCATCCTCCTCGGGCCGTCGCTCCTCGGGCGGATCGCGCCGGAGGCCTACACCTACCTCCTGCCGCCCTCGATTTCGCCGCACTTGAATCTCCTGGCGCAGATCGGCGTCATCCTCTTCATGTTCTTAGTCGGCGTCGAGCTCGACACCCGTCACCTCTCGCACGGCACCCACTCGACGGTCGCCATCTCCCACGCCAGCATCGTCACCCCGTTCCTCCTGGGCTCGGGGCTCGCCCTCTGGCTCTACCCGCGCCTGTCGTCCTCCGACGTGCCGTTCACCGCCTTCGCCCTCTTCATCGGCGTCGCCATGTCGATCACCGCCTTCCCGGTGCTCGCCCGCATCTTGACCGACCGCGGCATCCACAAGACGCCCCTGGGGACGATCGCCTTGACCTGCGCGGCGGTCGATGACGTCACCGCCTGGTGCCTGCTCGCCTTTCTCGTGGGGATCGTCCAGTCGCGGCTCGAAGGGGCCGCCCACACCGTCCTTCTGACGGTCGCCTACATCGCCTTCGTGGTCGTCCTCGTGCGCCCGCTCTTGAAGCGGCTGGTGGCGCGGGTCGAGGTGGAGGGGCGGCTCACCCAGAGCGTCAGCGCCGGCCTCTTCGTCGCCCTCCTGCTCTCCGCCCTGGCGACCGAGCTCATCGGCATCCACGCCCTCTTCGGCGCCTTCCTCCTGGGCGCCGTCATCCCCAGCGACAGCCGGCTGGCCCGCGAGCTGACGACCCGTCTCCACGACCTGGTCGTCGTCTTCCTCCTGCCCGCATTCTTCGCCTTCACCGGCATGCGCACCATGATCGGGCTCGTCCACGGCTGGGCCCAGTGGGGGGCCTGCGGGCTCATCATCCTGGTCGCCTGCCTCGGCAAGTTCGGCGGCAGCGCCGTGGCGGCGCGGCTGACCGGCCTGCCCTGGCGCGAGTCCTCGGCCCTGGGGATCCTCATGAACACCCGCGGGTTGATGCAGCTCATCGTCTTGAACCTGGGGCTCGACTTGAAGGTACTCTCGCCCACCCTCTTCGCCATGATGGTGATCATGGCGGTCGTCACGACCATGATGACGACCCCCATCCTCCACCTCCTGCACGCCGACACCCAGGTGTCGCACGCCCGGCCGGGGGCGGTCCCGCTGCCCCCCCAGCCGTGCTCGTCCTGAAACACCGCTGGACGAGAAAAGCCCCGGCGTAGGGCCGGGGCTCTCTCGGGGGTGGAGCTCGCGTTTTCCTAGTGCAGGTGCTGGTAGGTGAGCACGATCCCCGCGGCGCTGACGAGGATGCCGAGGTAGAAGACCATGGCGACGTCGTACCACTGGCGCATGCCGACCTTGACCCGCTTGGGGTCGCTGCCGTCGTAGGCGAGCGGCAGGGTCGTCCCCACCCGGCAGCGGATGTCGACCATGGGATCGGCCACCTCGAGAAGGATCTGCTCGCCCTCTTGGGTGTGGAAGAGGACGACGGGGTGGTAGAGGGCCGGCTGCCAGGAGGCCGGCTTGCTCAAGACCCGGCGCACCACCGTGCCCATCGAGCGCCCGGCGCGCCTAAAGAAGGCACGGGTCTCGACGAAGAGCCGGACGCCATAAAGGACGACGAAAGAGCCGGCGACCAGGAACAACGCACCGAAGAATTGCTCTGAGCTCATGGGACGTCTCCTACCAAAGTACGACACCAGTTAGATCTTCGGGGAGACGCCCTGCCACCGGACGAGAAACCGCCCGAGTGCACTGGTACAGCGGACCACCGTCGCCTCCAGAAGAATATAGAAGAGTATCTCATAGTCTGGAGCGCAAGGGAACTCCCGTTCCCTCTTCTATACGGATCTCCCGGCAAAAAGGTCGATGCCCCGGCCTACTGCGGACCCTTTTTTGCCGAGTCGTCGTTCCCGCCCCCTCTCCGGCCCAGCTCCGGATCTTCCTCCTCGTCCTCCTTTTTGCCCTCCTCGTCCTTGGTCTCCAGGTGGAACCAGTGGAGGAGCCGGTGGGCGATCGGGGTGAAGCCGATGCCGGCGCTGGTGACGAAGGCGATGCCGCTGAAGAGGGCGTAGAAGGAGCCGAACCACTTGCCGGCGACGTTCTTGGGCGGGTCGACCGGCCCCATGCCGGTCAAGATCATCGAGGCGTTCAGGAGCGAGTCGAGCCAGCCCAGGCCCTGGAGGAAGTGGTAGCCGCAGATCCCGACGCCCAACCCGATGGCGAGGATGGCGAAGACGAAGGAGAGCGTCCGCGCCAGGCGCTTCAGGAAGTCGCCGAGCGGCATCAGGGGCTCGGACTTGTGTTCGAACCGGAGGAGATCCATGGGCCGGTTCTACGGGGATGCCGGGGGGCAGCAGCGCGCCTGGGCCGCCTCGTCCGGAGTGGCGTAGCCGGGGACGATGCCGGCCCGCACCCTCATCTCCGGGTACCACTTGCCGTCCTTCCCCTGGCGGATGACGAAGCTCTCGCCGTTCGCGCACTGGATCTGCTTCTGGGCGGGGTCCGACATGGCGACGATCTTGTGGTCGCATGCCGCCGGTGCCGCCGGTGCCTTCGGAGCGGCCGTATCCTCCGCCTTGGCGGTGGCGGCGGAAGTCGCAGTCTCGGCCGGGGCGGCGGGTTGAGCGGGCTGGGCGCTGGACATCGGGGGCTTGCCGCTGCTGCAGGCGACGGCGCTGGCGACTATGAGCAGGGCGAGAGCTGCACGTTCCATGACGGAGACCTCCTGGCGGCCTACGGTACTACAGGGTCGGCACCGACATGCCATAGAGGAGGTAGCCGCAGGCTAAGGCGCCCGCCAGGCCGAGGGCGAGCCAGAGGGCGGCGCCCCAGCTCCACTGCCGGCGATCCCGCAGGCCCTGCGCGCACAGATAGAGGACGCCCGCGAGGCCGATCACCGTTCCCAGGAGGAGGACGACCCGCACGGTCTCGAAGAGCCAGCGCGGCACGGTGGTCAGGAGGGGGTAGAGGGTGAAGTAGACCTGGGCTATGAGGAACGCGCCGGCCGGGGCCCCGGCGAGGGCCCGGGCGCGGGAGGCGAGGTCGGGGTCCTCAAAGGAGGTGAACATTGGCGAGTGGGGGGAAGTCGAGGGGAGGGGTAGACAACCGCGATATCCTATCTCCGTTATGAGCCAGGCCATCCTCGATCCGACCCCCTCCGCACCCCCCGCCAATCCCGCCGCCGGACCCGATCCCCAGACCGTCGACGCCTTCCGCCGCTGGGGCTACCTGGCGGCCGACCTCGATCCCCTGGAGCGGCTGAAACCGGAGCGCCATCCGGAGCTGGGCGACCTCGGCGATCCCGCGGTCGCCGACCTCGCCCGCGTCTACTGCGGGCCGATCGGGGTCGAGTTCATGCACATCGACGATGCGGCGCGGCGGCGCTGGGTCCAGGAGCGGATGGAGGCCGCCCCGCCCGTGGTGGACGTGGCCCGCGCCTTTGAGGAGGTGCTCGAGGCCGAGACCTTCGAGCAGGTTCTCCAGGCCCGCTACCTGGGTACCAAGCGTTTCTCGATCGAAGGGGTGGCGGCGCTCATCCCCTTGCTCTC